>NZ_JBQCXF010000464.1:0-2328 GCF_051956635.1 Neisseria sp. P0022.S010
CATTGTGGCATGACGGCGCAGATAAAAAAAGAGGCAATCCCCCACAGGATTGCCCCAATACCTCAAATCAGAGATTTACGCTTCACAAACAATACAGGCTTTCACCTGCGGCTTTACAGATGCAGCTCAACTCTGCACCGGTAAACTTTCATTTCGGGTATTCGCCGAAATCCTCTAAAAATACTGCAATTGCTTGCAATATCAGAAAACTGCTTACAAAAACATTTAAAACCGGCTGAGGCCGTCTGAATGTCTTGTAATTTGATGTAGTAAAATTTACGCGAAATTTTACAGTTTGCCAAGTGTTTTTTCTGAAGGTTTGGGTTAGGGTAAATTGCAGTTATTGTCATATTTTTGCAATTAAATTTCATAATTAATTTAAAATTAGATGTTTATTTTGTATTTCTTGCTTTAAATTTAATTTAATTTCATATTTCGAATGATTAAAATTTGTTTTATTTTAAAGGTTATTTTATAACATTTTGTTTTTAAATGAAATTAAATTTAACATATAAATGAAAAGGGTATTGAATAGAGCATTTTTTATTTGAGAAAAAATATAAGGTTGTTTGAAAGTTTCAATTGCCTTGAAAAAAGTTGTTTTTAAAGCATTTAAAGTGGAATTTGATTTGATTGTTTGAAATTGAAGCTGAGCTTGGATTTGATACAATTAAAATGAAAAAGCGGCAAAAGAAAGGTTTTGCCGCTTTTTCATGCTTAAATTGTAATTTTATGTAGTCAGTAAAAGCTGCTTTCGCCTTCGGGACGGGTTTTGAAGCGTTTGTGCAGCCAGAAATATTGTTCGGGATGCTCGCGTACCCGCTCTTCGATGAAGTCGTTCATGCGCTGGGTGTCGGCTTCGACATTTTCGGTTGGGAAATTGTCCCAAGCCGGATAGAAGCGCAGGGTTACGGTATTGTCGGCTTCACGCGTGGGGATGGCGGGAATGATTTTGGCTTTGGTCATGCCGGCGATACGGCTGAGGCCGGTAATCGTGGCCGTCTGAATGCCGAAGAAATTAACGAAAATGGAATCGTTGCGGCCGAAGTCTTGGTCGGGCAGATAAAGAAAGGGCGCATCGCTTTTGCGCAGGTGTTTGATGATGGCGCGCAGGCCTTCTGTGCGGCCGATCAGGAAAACATTGTTGTAGCGGTGGCGGCCTTTCAGGATTTGCTCGTCCAGGGCTTTGTTTTTTTGGTGCGAATACATGCTGGTCAGCGGCACATCCTGATTGAGCGTGTAAACCGCCATTTCAAATGCGGTAAAGTGCGGATAGAGGATGATGACTTTTTCGCCGGCGGCGAGGGCTTCGTCAAGATGGTGTTTGTCTTGATAGCGCACCAACGAGCGCAGCTTGTCCGCAGGCGCGTACCAGTAGAGGCCGTATTCGAGCATCAGCTTTGCCATGTGTTGGAAATGGCGTTTGAGCAGGGCGGTGCGCTGGCTGTCGTTCAGTTCGGGAAAGCATTTTTTGAGGTTGACCTCACCGACTTTGCGGCGCGGTTTGACTGCGTAATAAGCAAGAATGCCGATTGCGTCGGCAATCTTGTGCAACACGCAAAAAGGCAGCAGGCGGATGAGGTAGAGAAAAAGGAAGGCGGCTTTCATGAAGGCTCGCTGTATGTGGGCAAAGGGCTATTATAACCGAAAGGCCGTCTGAAAACGGGCTGGAACACGATTTCAGACGGCCTGAATGTCGGCTTACCATTGGAAACGGCCGCGTTTGACCTGCAGGCCGTCGGGATTGAGTTGAGAAGCCAATCCGTGATTGCGCAGGGCGTGGGTGAGGGCGACGGCGAGTCCGTCGGCGGCATCGGCTTGCGGCGTGCCGGAAAGTGCGAGCATTTGGACCACCATATGCTGCACCTGCTCTTTGGCGGCCTTGCCCTTGCCGACCACCGCCTGCTTGACCTGAAGCGCGGTGTACTCAAACACGGGCAAGTCGTGCATGACCAAAGCGGCAATCGCCGCACCGCGCGCCTGACCGAGCATCAAAGTCGCGGCCGGGTTGACGTTGACGAAGACTTGCTCGATGGCCGCCTGATGCGGCTGATAGTGGCGGATAATTTCGTCGATATGGCGGACAATCACAGCGATGCGTTCGGAAAGCGACGCGCCGGTCGGCGTTTTGATACAGCCGGAAGCAACATAATGATGCTCGCGGCCGTGGACATCGATAACGCCGAAGCCGGTCACGCGGCTGCCGGGGTCGATGCCGAGAATGCGTGTGGGTTGGAACTGGGACATAGTGCGTGTTTAAAGTAATCGGTGTTTCAGGGCAGGCAGGCGCGTGCGCACGCTTTGCAGGCGCGCGGTATCCAAATCGGC
>NZ_JBQCXF010000465.1:0-2323 GCF_051956635.1 Neisseria sp. P0022.S010
TTTTGACCAGCAGCTTCATGTGGGAAAGCGCGCAACATGCGGCAGATTTGTTTTCCAAAAAAATTAAAGGCTTTACCTATACCCGTACAGCCAATCCGACTACTGCCGCTTTTGAAAAACGCATTGCTGCATTGGAAGGTGCAGAGCGCGCGGTAGCCACTTCGACCGGTATGTCCGCGATTCAGGCAGCGTTTTTTACCTTCTTGCAAGCCGGTGATCATGTTATTTCCAGCCGCAGCCTGTTTGGTACAACTGTCGGTTTCATCAATAACATCGTTACCAAGTTCGGCATCGAAGTCAGCCATGTATCGCCGGTTGATGTGGATGAATGGAAAGCTGCCATCAAGCCCAATACCAAACTGTTTTTCTTGGAAACGCCGTCCAACCCTTTGGGCGAAGTTGCCGATTTGGAAGCTTTAGCTGAACTGGCACACCGCATCGGCGCACTTTTGGTGGTAGACAACAGTCTCTTGTCGCCAGCCGGTTCGCAACCTTTGAAACACGGTGCGGATATTTCCGTGTCTTCCGCAACCAAAGCCATTGATGGCCACGGCCGCGTGATGGGTGGCGTGTTGGCCGGTTCGGATGAATTGATGACGCAAGTAGCCATGTATTGCAACTCTTGCGGTTTGGCGATGTCTCCGTTTAACGCATGGCAGCTGTTGAGCGGCGTGGAAACCTTGTCGCTGCGTATGGAAAAACAATACGACAATGCGCTGAAAATTGCACAATGGTTGAAAGAGCAGCTGCAAGTCCAAGCTGTGTACTACACCGGTTTGCCCGACCATCCGCAAGCCGAACTGATCCGCAAACAGCAAAATGGCGGCGGTATTGTGGTAGGTTTTGAAGTCGCAGACCAAGAAACGGCATGGAAAATCGTGGACGGCGTAGAGCTCTTTTCCCGTACTGCCAACCTCGGCGATGTGCGCTCGACCATCACCCATCCGTGGACAACCACGCACGGCCGGATGCAGCCTGAAGAAAAACTCGCCGCGAATATCCGCCCGGGCTTGATCCGCCTCTCTGTCGGTTTGGAACACATCGACGATTTGATTGATGATTTGCAACAAGCATTGAACAAATAATCTAAAAACAAATTTCAGACGGCCTTAAATTTTAATAGGCCGTCTGAAAGCAATTAAACACACATCTTAAGAATAAAAGGAAAAAAATAATGTCTGAAGCAGAATTCGCCTCATGGGCAATGAAAATCCTACTGAGTGGCCTGATTATCTTTTTGGGCTTTATCGTTTGGAACTTGGGTAAAGAATCCAAAGCCGGCAAATTCGGCATTGCCATGCTCTTCTTGGTTTTGGGCTTGGGTGTGTTTGGGTTCGTATTTAAAGAATTGCTGATTAGCTTTTTGGTATTGCCGAAGTAGGCAGGAAGTTTATTGATAGAACAAGGCCGTCTGAAAAAATGTTCAGACGGCCTTTTGATTTGATGTTTTAAATTACGCCCAATTCTTGCAAGCCGCGCAAGACGCCGTCTTCATCAACACTTGGGCAGACGAATTGTGCGGCAGATTTGGCAGCGTCTTCGCCATTGCCCATGGCAACACCAAAGCCGACGGTTGACAGCATTTCCAAGTCGTTGAAGCTGTCGCCGAATGCCATCACTTTGTTCATATCAATCCCCAGTTTTTCCACTGCGTGGGCGATGCCCCGTGCTTTTGAACCTTCTTTGCGCAGCAGGTCCACAGCATATTCATGCCAGCGGACGGATTTGAAGCCGTGTTGCTGGGTTAGCGGTTGCAGGATTTTTTCTTCTTCCTTATCCACAAAGACCAACATTTGATAAACAGGTTGTTTGCGGAAATATTCTTTGTCAGTCAGGAAGTTGGGCAGGATATGCGATAAGCCTTCGACAACGCGTGGCGAATGGGAGGAAACGGCAATTTCTTGGTTGTTGACAAAGGCGTAGTCTATTTTGTGTTGTTCAAGCAGGTTGATGGCGGTTTCGATGTCGGCAATGTCCAAGGGGTAGCTTTGCAGAGGTTCGCCGCGAAAGGAAATATATTGGCCGTTGATGGTAACGAGCATGTCGATACCGCATTCTTGAATCAAGGCTTTGACTTTGGCGGGAATGGCGGCTTTCGGACGGCCGGTGGCAATGGCAGTTAAAATGCCTTTGGCTTTCAATGCGCGCATGGCTTGGGCAACCGAAGGACGCAGGGTATCCGTGTATTTGCGGTAGAGGGTGTCGTCGATGTCAAAGAAGATGATTTCAGGATTGTTCATGGTTTACTCATCGGGCTGGGTATACACAGCTTTCATTGAAAATTGTGTGAACAGCTTGTGTATAAATTGGTTTAGTATTTGAT
>NZ_JBQCXF010000466.1:0-2317 GCF_051956635.1 Neisseria sp. P0022.S010
AATAAAAACCAGGCCGTCTGAAACTTATTTCAGACGGCCTTTTTGATGAATAAAAGCGTATAATCGGCGCGTGATTTCCGTTGATGAAACGGCGGAAAAGATAAAGGATTTTTCAAACCATGCAAATCATTCATACGATTAAAGAATTGCGCGAGTGGCGTAAAACTGCCGGAAAAGTGGCATTTGTACCGACCATGGGCAATCTGCACGAAGGCCATCTTGCGCTGGTGCGCGAAGCAAAAAAACGTGCCGATAATGTTGTGGTCAGTATTTTTGTCAACCGCCTGCAATTCGGACAAGGCGAAGATTTCGACAAATATCCGCGCACTTTGCAACAAGATGCCGACAAATTGGCAGGCGAGGGTGTTGCCGTCGTGTTCGCGCCTGATGAAAAAGAGCTGTATCCGAATGTGGAACAGCGTTTCAATGTCGAGCCTCCGCACTTGCAAAACGAATTGTGCGGCAAATTCCGTCCGGGCCATTTCCGCGGCGTGGCGACTGTTGTGACCAAGTTGTTCAACATTGTTCAACCTGATACCGCCTGCTTCGGCAAAAAAGACTATCAGCAGCTGGCGATTATCAAAGGCTTTGTTGAAGATTTGAACTTCAATATCGACATTGTTCCTGTCGACACCGGCCGCGCTTCAGACGGCCTGGCACTTTCCAGCCGCAACCAATATTTGAGCGAAGCAGAACGCGCAGAAGCGCCGCGCCTCTATCGAGAGTTGCAAAATATTGCCGCTGCCCTGAAAAACGGCAATCTGGATTACGCCCAGCTTGAAGCCGAATGTATCCGCCATTTGACCGATGCCGGCTGGGTGGTTGATTACGTTGAAATCCGCCATGCACACAGCTTGGCAGTGGCTCATGTTGGCGATAAAGAATTGGTGGTGCTTGCCGCCGCCCGTCTGGGTACAACGCGACTGATTGATAATTTGGAAGTGGCTTTGGCTTAAACCCAAGCTGCTGTTAAAGGCCGTCTGAAACCTGTTTTTCAGACGGCCTTTTGTTACAATAACGCTTTTGCGTTTCTAAGGTTTTTCCATGTCTAAACCCACCGTCTCCCCGATGATGCAGCAGTATCTCGCCATCAAATCGCAACACGCCGACAAGCTGGTGTTTTACCGCATGGGCGATTTTTACGAGCTGTTTTTGGATGACGCGGTGGAAGCGGCGAAGCTGTTGGACATCACTCTGACCACGCGCGGGCAGATGGACGGCGTACCGATTAAGATGGCGGGCGTGCCGTTTCACGCGGCGGAGCAGTATCTGGCGCGGCTGGTGAAGATGGGAAAAAGCGTGGCGGTGTGCGAGCAGGTGGGCGAAGTCGGCGCGGGCAAAGGGCCGGTAGAGCGTAAAGTCGTGCGCATTGTGACGCCCGGCACGCTGACCGACGCGGCGTTTTTGGAAGACAAGGAAACCAACCGCATCGCGGCGGTGAACGCGGATAAAAAACACATCGCCATCGCGTGGGCATCTTTACAAAGCGGCGAATTCAAAACCAAGCTGACGACGGCGGACAAACTCGCCGACGAGCTGGCGCGTTTGCAGGCGGCGGAAATCCTGTTGCCCGAAGGCAAAAGCCTGCCTGACGGTTTTCAGGCAATCTCAGCCAACATCACGCGCCTGAACTCATGGCAGTTTGCCGCCGATGCGGGCGCGAAATTGTTGACCGAATACTTCGGCTGCCAAGACTTGCATGGCTTCGGTTTGGACGGCAAGGAACACGAAGCCGCCGTTGGCGCGGCGGGCGCGCTGCTGAACTACATCCGCCTGACGCAAAACCTGATGCCGCAACACTTAGACGGCATTTCGCTCGAAACCGACAGCCAATATATTGGCATGGATGCTGCCACGCGCCGCAATCTCGAAATCACGCAAACCCTCTCCGGCAAAAAATCGCCGACTCTGTTTTCCATACTCGACGGCTGCGCCACCCACATGGGCAGCCGCCTCTTGGCATTCTGGCTGCACCACCCTTTACGCAGCCGCGCCCACATCCGCGCCCGCCAAGAAGCCGTTGCCGCGCTGGGTTCGCAATACGAAAACCTGCAAGGCTGTCTGAAAAACATTGCAGACATCGAACGCATCGCCGCCCGCATCGCCGTCGGCAACGCCCGCCCGCGCGACCTCGCCGCCCTCCGCGACAGCCTGTTTGCCCTGTCCGAAATCGAACTGTCCGCCGAGGGTAGCAGTCTCTTAGAAACCCTCAAAGCCGTTTTCCCCGAAACCCTGCCCGTCGCCGAAACCCTCAAAGCCGCCGTGATGCCCGAACCCGCCGTCTGGCTCAAAGACGGCGGCGTCATCAACCAAGGCT
>NZ_JBQCXF010000467.1:0-2313 GCF_051956635.1 Neisseria sp. P0022.S010
TATCTAGCCTAAGAAAGAGAACAACAACTTATACTTTGGAATTAACTATAAAGCAAGCATTTTTGCAATTTTCGCTCCGGCGGTAGCATGATCGACTGATGGGCCACCATACAATCGGCGGTTAAAGGCTTCCGAATGTTTCCCTAAGTCATGAAGCTGTCCCGTTTGGCAGGCAATTTCCTGCGCACCGAAGAAGAGTAGCCTGCTTGGACGATATTTGAACATACAGCCACCCAAAGGCGGCTGACGGAATAGATCGTCATAGAGTTCGTAGTTACTAGAATTTCAGCACACAGCCGCCTTCGGGTGGCTGGAAAATTATTCCTAACCTGCCTATTCCAGAAGGCGTTTCAACACACAGCCGCCCGAAGGCGGCTGGGCAGCGTTAAGCGAAACCGGTGTTCACAAGCGTGTTTCAACACACAGCCGCCCGAAGGCGGCTGGCACTTGAGGCAAAGACCGATAGCAAGGTAGAGATGTTTCAACACACAGCCGCCCGAAGGCGGCTGGGTCGTATCCGCGCCGTTACAAAGCTTGATCAGACGTTTCAACACACAGCCGCCTGAAGGCGGCTGGATTTTTGGATAACAACCGCCCCGAAGTTACGGCGGTTTCAACACACAGCCGCCTGAAGGCGGCTG
Source organism: Neisseria sp. P0022.S010 (assembly GCF_051956635.1). Taxonomy (NCBI): domain Bacteria; kingdom Pseudomonadati; phylum Pseudomonadota; class Betaproteobacteria; order Neisseriales; family Neisseriaceae; genus Neisseria; species Neisseria sp. P0022.S010. Next base: position 642 of record NZ_JBQCXF010000467.1, read on the forward strand.
GGGTTACCCTCCTGCCTCTGACTGACGGCAAGCTGGTTTCAACACACAGCCGCCTGAAGGCGGCTGGAATTTTGCGTAAAAACGCATGAAAAACGTGTAATGTTTCAACACACAGCCGCCTGAAGGCGGCTGGATTGATGGCATACCTGATTTAAAAATACCTCATGTTTCAACACACAGCCGCCTGAAGGCGGCTGGAATCTTACTTGAGAATTTCCAATAGGATAATGACGTTTCAACACACAGCCGCCTGAAGGCGGCTGGTCGAATGCGGCCGGATTCTTTTCAACACAATTCAGTTTCAACACACAGCCGCCTGAAGGCGGCTGGCTGGCGGGGTTTTTTTTGGGTGGGTTTTCCAAAAGTTTCAACACACAGCCGCCTGAAGGCGGCTGGGTTTTCGACCTTTTAACGTGACCTTTAGTCATCTCAGTTTCAACACACAGCCGCCTGAAGGCGGCTGGGTAATAATGAAAACTAAACATCTGCAAATCCCGCTTGTTTCAACACACAGCCGCCTGAAGGCGGCTGGAAGCCCTCAAAACCTGATGTATGACGGGTATGTTGTTTCAACACACAGCCGCCTGAAGGCGGCTGGGATAGAAGCGTGGGCTTTCGTACATCTTAAGTTTGTTTCAACACACAGCCGCCTGAAGGCGGCTGGAACGGTAATGCTGTGGGCTTTACCGCGGCAAGCATGTTTCAACACACAGCCGCCTGAAGGCGGCTGGAACAACGGTAAAACGACCGTAAAAAAAGACGGTGGTTTCAACACACAGCCGCCTGAAGGCGGCTGGAACGGCGCGGATACGACCCTAAAACAGGCGTCTGGTTTCAACACACAGCCGCCTGAAGGCGGCTGGATGGCTTTTTCGCGCTTGGTGGTAAACGTCAAAATGTTTCAACACACAGCCGCCTGAAGGCGGCTGGGATACAATCTGACCGCTTTCGGCCGTTGACGGCTGTTTCAACACCCAGCCGCCTGCAGGCGGCTGGAGACGATAGAAGAAGCACCTGAAATAGAGTTAATAGTTTCAACACACAGCCGCCTGAAGGCGGCTGGAAGGGTATAATCCCGACTTTACGTAACCATTACGGTTTCAACACACAGCCGCCTGAAGGCGGCTGGATAAAAGCTGTTACCAACTCGGCCCGGATAACGTCGTTTCAACACACAGCCGCCTGAAGGCGGCTGGAAAAATAACGCATACGCACGCCAAGCGGTGTTTTATGTTTCAACACACAGCCGCCTGAAGGCGGCTGGCTGATTCACCTGCAAGTGAACAGCAGGCAATCAATGTTTCAACACACAGCCGCCTGAAGGCGGCTGGCTTTGCCGGCTTGAATCCGCAACAAAAAGAATCAGGTTTCAACACACAGCCGCCTGAAGGCGGCTGGGCTTCATTTCAAACTAAGTTTTGATGTAAAACAAAGTTTCAACACACAGCCGCCTGAAGGCGGCTGGCAAGCTGCTGCGCTATCAAGGCGCGCTACAAGAAGTTTCAACACACAGCCGCCTGAAGGCGGCTGGCATTGTAAACAACTTTCAGACCAGCAATCAAAGTAGTTTCAACACACAGCCGCCTGAAGGCGGCTGGTTAAATCTTTCTCATTTGACGAAATAGAAGCAAAGTTTCAACACACAGCCGCCTGAAGGCGGCTGTATCTAAAG
>NZ_JBQCXF010000468.1:0-2312 GCF_051956635.1 Neisseria sp. P0022.S010
AATTTGATTTTAATCAAATTATTGCCGATGGATGATTCATATAATATAAGTGTCTAGAGTATCGATATATCGGGAATAGCCATGTCCTGTCTTGAAATGAAGTGCTTAAGTGGCATTTGGAAACGAATCCTTGTACTGTTTGCTGTATTTTCTATGATGATAGTAAGCCTGCCTGCTTACGCGGAGCGCTTGCCTGATTTCTTGGCAAAAATTCAGCCTTCTGAAATTTTCCCTGGTGCTGATCGCTACGGCAAACCTGAAGGTAAGCCTTTGGTTGCTCGTGTATATAAAGGCGAAGAGCAGCTTGGCTTGGTTTATATCACGACTGATGTGGTCAATACGCGTGGTTATTCGAGTAAGCCGATTGATACGATGATCGCATTGGCCAATGATGGCACTATTGCGGGAGCAAAATTGGTTGAGCACCATGAACCAATTATGCTGATCGGTATTCCGCAATCCCGAGTCGATAAATTCATTGATAAATATATTGGCTTAAATTTTATTAAAAATCCTCCGCAGCCTGGCGTGGCTCCCGCGGATATCATCAGTGGTGCGACTGTAACGTTGATGGTGATTAACGACAGTATTCAGCGTTCTGTCAAATCGGTTATTCATCAATATCATTTGGGTACTGATAAAGCGACTCAAGCCGGTGCTGCTGCCGCTTCTGGTGAGCGGGCTGCAAATGAGCCTGCGGTTCAAACCCGTCCCCGTCGTGCTGTGAATCCTGATAAACAAGATATTCAGTCTTGGAATGCACTGTTAGAACAAAAAGCTGTTGGTCATCTGCATATTTCTGTTGACGATATCAACAAACTGTTTGAAAAAAGCGGTAAAGCCGGTGTTGCTGAGCATGCAGAGCAGGGCGATGGTAACGATACATTCGTTGATTTATATGTCGCTTTGGTTAGCCAACCTTCTATCGGTAAAAGCCTTTTAGGTGAGGCAGGTTGGAATAATCTGCAAAAACGTTTGCAACCAGGTCAACAGGCAATTATGGTTGCCGGTGAAGGCCGATACTCTTGGAAGGGCTCAGGCTATGTGCGTGGCGGTATCTTTGACCGTATCGAAATGATTCAGGGCGATACCAGCTTCCGTTTTACCGATGCACAACATGAGCGTGTGGTTGCTTTGGCAGCGGAAGGTGCGCCTGCATTTAAAGAGGTTTCTTGGTTTACCATCCCTGAAGGTGTGGAATTTGATGCTGCCGAGCCATGGCGTTTACAACTGATGATTCAACGTGTGTTGAGCGTTAACGATAAAGCTTTCGTAACTGCAGATTTGGATTACGAATTGCCAAAAGGCTACTATGTCGATGATCCAAAAGCACCACCTGTTGAAATCAGTGCGCCGGTTGAGCAAGTTGTGGCTGTAGCTTCAGCTCCTGAAAGTACGGGTATTGCCGAAGATGCGACTGCCGGTGATGATGGTGTTTCCAACCAACTTTGGAAACAGGTTTGGAAAGCTAAACAAGGTCAAATTATTGTTGTCGGTATTGCTTTGACAATTCTCCTGTTGGTATTCCTATTCCAAGACTGGATTGTACGTTACGAAAAATGGTATGACCGTTTCCGCCTATGCTTCTTGACATTTACCTTGGTTTATATTGGTTGGTATGCGCAAGCACAATTATCGGTTGTCAATACGCTGACCTTGTTCTCCGCAATTTTGACTGAGTTCCACTGGGAATTTTTCCTGATGGATCCGCTGGTGTTCATTCTGTGGCTCTTTACAGCGGCGACCATGCTGTTGTGGAACAGGGGTACGTTCTGCGGCTGGCTGTGTCCTTTCGGTTCATTGCAGGAGTTGACCAATCGTGTTGCTAAAAAACTGGGCGTAAAACAAATTACTGTGCCACATTTGTTGCATACGCGCCTGACAGCCATTAAATACGTTATCTTCTTCGGTTTGCTGGCTATTTCCCTGTACGATTTGGGTACTGCTGAAAAATTTGCAGAAGTTGAACCTTTCAAAACCGCAATTATTCTGAAGTTTATGCGCGAATGGTGGTTTGTATTGTTTGCTGCAGCTTTGCTGATTGCCGGTTTGTTTATCGAACGTTTCTTCTGTCGTTATCTGTGTCCTTTGGGTGCGGGTATCGCATTGCCGGGTCGCTTCCGTGTGTTTGACTGGCTGCGCCGCTATAAAATGTGTGGCAACCCTTGTCAGATTTGTACACATGAATGTCCGGTTCAGGCCATTGCACCAGAAGGCGATATTCATCCGAACGAATGTATCCAATGCCTGCATTGCCAGGTAATGTATCACCACGATACACGTTGTCCTCAAGTAGTGGCAACGAATAAGAA
>NZ_JBQCXF010000469.1:0-2299 GCF_051956635.1 Neisseria sp. P0022.S010
CTATAAAGGCATTCTGTTTGCCGCTTTATTGTTTGCAATAGGAAGTGAGCTGGCCCAGGCATTTCTGACTGCTACGCGCCAAGGTTCGATCGCGGACGGTATTGCCGATATGGCAGGTGCTGCGGCGGCGCTGTGGTTTGCAGAAAAAGTAAAAGCAGCAAAAAGTTAGACATATTTAAAAAAATTAAAGGCCGTCTGAAATCCTGAGAAACAGGGCCTTTTGTTACTTGATATTTGAAGCAATGATTGCTTCATGACAAGCATTCAAATATTAGAACGTTACGCGTACACCGGCAGATACTTCGTGGGAATGGAGCTTAACGTTATTGATCTTGCTCCAGTGGTTATAGCGATAGCCTGCATCCAAGGCAACGTTTTGTATTTTCTTGTCGTAAATTAAGCAAATCTAAAAATGTTCTAACTGTTGTAAAAAAGCACTTATAAAAAACACTGTAACAAATCGTTTAAGAACAAACGGCCTTGCTCGGTCGGGCAGAATACGGTTGGGTCTGATTCAAGCAGGCCTTTTTGTCTGGCGGTTTCGATTTGCGCCATGATTTTGGCGGCGGGTACGCCCGTGCGCTCCTGCAACATCGCGGCGGGTACGCCGTCGGTTAGGCGCAGGGCGTTCATCATGAACTCGAATGGAAGGTCTTCGGCAGCAACGGTTTTGCGTTCAACGGCTTCATGCGGATTGCTCTGCATGGCGGCAAGATAGTCGTTGGGATGACGACGGCGGACAGTTCGTTCGATACGGTCGGGATAGGAAATTTTGCCGTGTGCGCCCGCGCCTATGCCCAAGTAATCGCCGAACTGCCAATAGTTCAAATTATGGCGGCACTGCATATTAGTTTTTGCAAAAGCCGATGTTTCGTAGTGAATAAAGCCTGCACCTTCCAATTCGCCATGTACGGCATCTTCAATATCCAATGCTGCTTCATCTTGAGGCAATCCTTTTGGCGGCGTATGACCGAAAGGCGTGTTCGGCTCCATCGTCAGATGATACGCGCTGATGTGTGTCGCACCCGTGGCGATGGCGGTTTGCACGTCGTCTAATGCTGTCTGAACCGTTTGGTTTGGCAGGGCGTACATCAAATCGATATTGACTTTGTCAAATAATTTCAATGCAGTATCAATAGCTGTCAGGGCTTCTTTGCCATTGTGAACTCGTCCCAATCGAGCAAGCATATCGTCATTAAAACTCTGTACGCCGATAGACAGACGCGTAATGCCTGCGTCTTTAAATCCTTGAAACTTCTCAATTTCAAATGTGCCTGGATTGGCTTCCAAAGTAATTTCCGCTTCGGGTTGCAAACGCACTAATGAACGCACACCGCTTAACAAGCGGTCAATTGATTTCGCTTGAAACAGGCTGGGTGTACCGCCGCCGAAAAATATGGTTTCCACCGGTCTGCCCCAAATATTGGGCAATTCAAGCTGCAAGTCGGTTAATAGGGCATCGATATAGGCGTCTTCCGGCAGGCCGTTTTTCAGGCTGTGGGAATTAAAGTCGCAATATGGACATTTTTTGATGCACCAAGGAATATGGATATAGAGTGATAAAGGAGGCAGGGCAGTTAGCTGGCCGGGGCGTTGGAAGGTAATTTGGGTCATGGTATGTGTTGGGGCGCAAGGCCGTCTGAAATTTTTAGGCCGTTATTTTAACTGAAATGTCGGCCGGGAAAGTAATCAGTAGGAAATTTGCGCAGTCTAGGCACTCAAAAAAGCTTCAATTTCTTCTTCTGATAATTTGGAATTGCAGACAAATTTTATTTTGCCTTGTGAGATGTTGAGTAGTGCGGGAACAGTTCTGATGCTGTATTGCTCACGAAAAGTTTTTAAAGCTGCTTTATTGCTGCTGTCAGTAAAGTGGATGGTAAGCTGCTTGTTTATGGAAACGGTAGACAGTTTTGCAACAAAACGGCGGCAGTATGAACAACTTGGTTTGCCTAGAAAGACGATAGCAGTTTCTTGACTGTCAATAAGTTGAAGAAGTTTGTCGGGTGTGGTTGGGATGAAAGCAGCGATGTGTTTTGCAAAGACTGCCAATTCTTCAGGCGAGGGTTTGGGCATGGGAATGAATGTGAGGTAGGCCGTCTGAAGGTTTCAGACGGCCTGTTGTTTTTATGTAGTTAAAGTCTTTTGCGCATCCAAGATGAGAGTTTGGGTGCACCGAATAGCAGGAAAATGCCGATAAAAAGCTGCGCGATGTTGGCAAGTATACCGGCTTGGTTTTGTGCGCCGAGGTCCGCCCAAACGGATGTATGTGTGTCGATAGCAATAGACTGTACAAAAAGAT
>NZ_JBQCXF010000470.1:0-2297 GCF_051956635.1 Neisseria sp. P0022.S010
TATAATGATAGATAACCACAAGGCAAACCATGCCTGACTTTAGTAGGAGTAAAACCATGGCTGAAGCAACCGATGTCGTATTAGTAGGCGGCGGCATTATGAGCGCCACTTTGGGCGTATTGCTCAAAGAACTCGAACCATCTTGGGAAATCACCCTGATCGAACGCTTGGAAGATGTAGCGTTGGAATCATCAAATGCATGGAACAATGCCGGTACGGGACACTCTGCGCTGTGCGAATTGAACTATGCGCCTCTGACTGCCGACGGCACGATCGATCCGACCCGCGCCCTCAATATTGCCGAACAATTCCATATCAGCCGCCAATTTTGGGCGACTTTGGTCGAAGAAGGCAAACTGACCGACCGCACTTTCATCAATTCCGTCCCCCATATGTCGCTGGTGATGAACGCCGACCATTGCAGTTATCTGCAAAAACGTTTCGACGTATTCAAAAACCAAAAACTCTTTGAAAAAATGGAGTTTTCTACTGACCGCGCTAAAATCGCCGAATGGGCGCCACTGGTTGTCAACGGTCGTGATGAAAGCCAACCCATTGCCGCCAACTACTCCGCCGAAGGTACGGACGTTGATTTCGGTAATCTGACCCGCCAAATGGTGCAATATCTGCGCGAAAAAGGCGTGAAAATGGAATTCAACCGCCATGTTGAAGACATCAAACGCGAATCTGACGGCGCATGGGTACTCAAAACCTGCAACACTGAAAACCATGAAGACCATTTGACCCTCCGCAGCCGTTTCGTGTTCCTCGGCGCAGGCGGCGGCGCACTGACCCTACTGCAAAAATCCGGTATTCCGGAAGGCAAAGGTTATGGCGGCTTCCCTGTTTCCGGCCTGTTCTTCCGCAACAGCAATCCTGAAACCGTTTCCCAACACAATGCCAAAGTGTACGGTCAAGCTTCTGTTGGCGCGCCTCCTATGTCCGTTCCACACTTGGATACCCGCAATGTGAACGGTGAACGTCATCTGATGTTCGGTCCATATGCAGGCTTCCGCCCCAACTTCCTCAAACAAGGCTCGCTCATGGATCTGCCGATGTCCATCCAAATGGACAACCTCTATCCTATGCTCCGCGCCGGTTGGGCTAATATGCCGCTGACCAAATATCTCTTGGGCGAATTGCGTAAAACCAAAGAAGAACGCTTTAATTCGCTCTTAGAGTATTATCCGGAAGCCAATCCTGACAATTGGGAACTGATTACCGCCGGTCAACGCGTACAAATCATCAAAAAAGACCCGAAAAAAGGCGGCGTACTCCAATTCGGTACCGAAATCGTCGCCCATGCCGACGGCTCGCTGGCCGCATTGCTGGGTGCGTCCCCAGGCGCATCAACCGCCGTGCCTTTGATGATTAAGCTGGTCAACCAATGCTTCCCGGGCCGTATCGAGGCATGGTCAGGCCGTCTGAAAGAATTGGTGCCTGGCTACGGTATCAAGCTGAACGACAATCCGACTTTGGCGGACGAAATCATCAGCCACAACGCGACTGTTTTGGGTATCCATCACTAAATTAAAGCAGACACAAAGGCGGGCATTCTTGCCCGCCTTTTTTCAAACCATTAAAATAGCGGCATTCAGGCCGTCTGAAATCTAATCTGCGGCAGCATGTTGCATGATTCAAACCCGAAAATCAGCCCCAATAGAAAAACGCCATGACCGATATTCTCAACAAAATCCTTGCCACCAAAGCAGAAGAAGTGGCCGCCCAAAAAGCCGCCGTTTCCTTGGAAGACATCAAAGCCCAAGCGCAGGCTGCTGCGTCGGTTCGCAGCTTTATCGGCTCGATCCGTGAAAAACACGCGCAGAATCTGTCTGCCATTATTGCCGAAGTCAAAAAAGCCAGCCCGAGCAAAGGCCTGATCCGTCCTGATTTTCATCCTGCCGAAATCGCCGTTGCCTATGAAAAAGCCGGCGCGGCCTGTTTGTCCGTGTTGACGGACGAACCTTATTTCCAAGGCTCACCCGAGTATTTGAAACAGGCGCGTGCGGCTGTGGCGCTGCCGGTCTTGCGTAAAGATTTCATTATCGACGAATACCAAATCTATCAGGCGCGCGCGTGGGGTGCGGATGCGGTTCTTCTGATTGCCGCCGCCTTGGAAGCCGGGCAACTTGAGCGTTTTGAAGCCGTTGCCCACGAATTGGGCATGACTGTATTGTTGGAGTTGCACGATGCGTCCGAGCTGGAAAAATGCCGCAACATGACCACGCCGTTGTGGGGCGTCAACAACCGCAACCTGCGTACGTTTGAAGTGACCCTGCAACAAACCCTCGACCTCT
>NZ_JBQCXF010000471.1:0-2280 GCF_051956635.1 Neisseria sp. P0022.S010
AATCTCGTCCAATAGCTCTTTACACAGGCGGAAGGTCTCCTCACTCACCACTTTAACAGCCGTGCCGTCTGAAAACAGGCCAACATCTTTCAAATGTACGATTTCCCCAGCCTCTACCGATTGCTTCATACAGCAAGAATCATCGGTTTGCACGCCAATGACTTTAATTTCAGGGCAAACCTGTTTAATAAATGCCGCCACGCCAGCCGCCAAACCGCCGCCGCCAATCGGCACAAAAATCGCATTGATATTGCGGTGTTGACGGAGGATTTCCATGCCGATGGTTCCCTGACCCGCAATCACATCAGGATCATCAAACGGCGCGATATAGGTCAGTTTTTCCTTTTCTGCCAACTCCATCGCATAATCATAGGCATCGTTGTAAGACACACCTTTCAATACCACTTCACCGCCACGGCTCTTTACTGCATCAATTTTGATTTTCGGCGTAGTTTCCGGCATCACGATGACGGCGCGGCAACCCAAATATTGAGCCGATAAAGCCACACCCTGCGCATGGTTGCCCGCGCTTGCTGCAATCACGCCGCAATCCAAGGCTTCTTTTGGCAGCTTCGCCATTTTGTTGTACGCGCCGCGAATTTTGAACGAAAACACCGGCTGCAAATCTTCACGTTTAAGCAAAACCTGATTGTTCAGACGGCCTGACAAACTGCGCGCCAAATCCAAAGGCGTTTCTACGGCCACATCATAAACTGAAGCGGTCAAAATACGGGTTAGATAATCAGAAAGAGGAAGGGAATGGTTCATGGTATTTTAGTGTTCGGAAATAAATTGCAATTCGGTCAAATCGACCGGACGAAAAAGTTAAAACCATACCCCTGAGGCCGTCTGAAGGCAAGAAAAATCTTAGCAAAGCCTAAATGAGACGGTATAATGTCCGCTTAATATCTATTTAATATGCCAAACTGTTTACCTCATAACAGTGTCCACTCATATTCAAATCTACACATAATGATGAAAAAAACGCTACTTAGCTTAATTTTTGCTACTCTTATTAGTACTCCTGCTCTTGCTGCCGATCCGGTTGCATCCGCACCTGCCGTACAAAGTAATGCTCAAACGCAGCCGCTGCTGCACAGCATCAACAGCCCGACAACGCCGCCGGAAATTGCGGCGACTGCCTATATTGTTACCGACCTGCACAGCAAGCAAACCTTGGCATCCAACAATGCCGACACGCCTATCGAGCCTGCCGCGTTGACACAAATGATGACAGCCTACCTTACCTTTAAAGCACTGGAAAACGGTACGCTTGAGGCAGGCCAAATGCTGACGGTTTCTAATGCTGCATGGAAAGTCGAAGGTTCGCGTATGTTCCTCGACCCCAAAGTTCCTGTCAGCGTCAGCTCCTTGATTAAGGGTACAACCATCCAATCGGCCAACGATGCCGCCATTACCCTTGCCGAAGCCATTGGCAACGGCTCTATCGACGAGTTCGTCAAACAAATGAACGAAGAAGCCAAACGCTTGGGCATGAAGCATACTCACTTCAACAATCCGACCGGCATTTCTTCTAACGGCCATGTTTCAACCGTTGGCGACCTCGCCATCTTGGCCGCCGCACTCATTAATGACTATCCGAAATATTATCCATTATTTGCAAACAAATCTTTCAAATACAATAATATCGAGCAGCCCAACCGTAATCTCTTGCTCTATCGCGACAGCAGTATCGACGGTTTAAAAACCGGCTATAGCGAAGGCGCAGGCTATCATCTTGCTGCTTCCAGCAAACGTAACAACCGCCGTATTGTTTCCATCCTTGCCGGTGCCGAATCCACCGAAGCGCGTGCCAGCGAAAGCAGTAAACTGCTCAACTGGTCATTGCAGGCATTTGATACGCCTAAACTTTACAACGGCGGAGAAGTGATTTCCCAAGTCAAAGTTTACAAAGGCAGCACCAAAGCCGTAGATATTGGTTTCTTGGACGATGTTTACATTACCATTCCCCACGATACCGGCAAAAACGTCAAACCTATTTTAGAAACGCTTCAGCCCGTCCTCGCTCCGATTGAAAAAGGCCAAGTATTGGGTAAGCTGAAAGTCATGAAAGACGGTAAAATCATTGCCGAAAAAGACGTCGTCGCCCTGACCGGCGTGGAAGAAGGCAGCTGGTTGCGCCGTATGTGGGACGCGATTGTGTTGTGGTTTAAAGGTTTATTCAGTTAATTCTCTTTCTATCAAAACATAAATAAAGGCCGTCTGAAATATTTCAAACGGCCTTTTTATAGCTTTAATAATAATCCCTAACAAGAAATC
>NZ_JBQCXF010000472.1:0-2277 GCF_051956635.1 Neisseria sp. P0022.S010
GCAGGACGGTGGCGGTACGGTTGCCGTTGAAGTCGTAGTGGTAGCGGATGCTTTCGGTAACGGGCAGGTACAGCATGTCGTACTGCGCATCGCGCCAGTCGGTTTCGGGCAAACCGTTTCGGGCGTTTTCTTCTTTGGACGGCACTTTCCATTGGTGCTGGCCGATGATTTGGCCGTTGCCGTTGTAGTCAAAGCAGGTAATGCTTTGGCTGTTGGCGGCACGGACGAGGTTGCCGTCAAAGTCGTATTGGTAAACGGTTTCCTGAACCTTGTCGTTATCGCGGGCGAGTGTGTGGATTAAGCGTCCCAATACATCTCGTTTGAACTCGGTAATCCGCAGCGGGGTTTGGCTGTCGAGGCCGTCTGAAAGCGGGGCGGCATCTTTTTTAGCAACGGGTTGCCCGCCCAGTTGTGCCATCAGTTTGGCGGCGAGGGAGGCGTCGTCGCCGTATTCGCGCTGTTCAATTAGTTCGTTGCCGGCGTTGTAGCGGTAGCCGGTGAGCTTATGGTCGAAACCGCTTTCGGCAATCAATCGGTCGAGGACGTCGTAGGCGAAGCGGTAGCGCGCACCGTTTTCATTGGTAAGGCCGACCAAGCGGCGGGCTTTGTCGTAATGGTAGCCGAAGGTATGGCCCAGCGCGTTGGTGCGTCGGGTTGGCAGACCGTCTTGGCCGTATTCGTAGGAAGTGGTATGGCCTTCGCCGTCGGTATGGGTTTTCAGACGACCTGCGGCATCATAGCCGAAGGTCTCTTTGCTGCCGTCGGGATAGAGGGCGAGGGTAAGGTTTTGATTGGCGTCGTAGTGGTATTCGGTATGCTGTCCCAGCGCATCGGTAATACGCGCCAACTGTCCTTCGGCGGTGTAAGAGAGTTTGGTTTCGTAACCCGAGCAGTCGGTAATCCGGTCGGGCTGATGGTTTTCGTTATAGTGATAGGCGGTACTGCTGCCGTTCGGATCGGTCACCGACAGCAACAGACCGTTGCCGGCATATTCGAAACGGGTGATGTGTTTCAGCGGGTCGGTATGGGTCAGCAGGTTGCCCGCTTCGTCGTAGGTATAGCCGTGATAACGGCCTTCCGCATCGCTTTTACGGATCAGACGGTAGTTGTCGTCATAGTCGAAATGCAGGATGACGCCGTCCGGACGGGTAATGCTTTCCACCTGGCCTTCGTTGCTGTACTGATAACGGGTAACGCGCCCCATTGCATCGGTATGGCTGAGCAGACGGCCCGAGTCGTCGCGTTCCATCAGGTTGGTGCTGCCGTCGGCAAACACCCGTTTGGTCAACTCGTTGTTGTAGTCGTAATGATATTGCTCGGTACGGCCCAATACGTCGGTTACCTCCGTGCAACCTTCGTGATAGGTAAAACGCCATTCCTCGCCCAAAGAAGTCCGGTTGCGGATGACTTTGCCGGTCGGGGTGTAATGGTCGTATTCGTATTCCGATACCAATCCGGCTGCATCGGTGTGCGACACCATCAGATTGTTCTTATAGCCGAAGCTGCGTTTGACGTTGCCGTCGCGGCCGATAACGCGGACTAAGTCACCACTACCGTTGTATTCATAGCGGACCAGCGGACTGCCGACCCGGACCGTTTCGCCAAAGTCAGGTAAACCCTCCAACGGCGATACCGACAGCAGCCGCATTTTAGGCGACTGCTCATCGGCCACATTGCCGAAGTTCAGCGAGAATACCCGTCCGTTGCCGTCAATAATGTATTGCGGCAGACCGGTCAGCGGATGATAAATGAAACGCTGATGGTTGCCGTTGGCGTCTTCTACCGCGACCAAAGGGAAGAGGGTGGAATCTTCGTCCGAACCGTCTTCAGCGACCACCAAAGGCGCAAAACGCAACGCTATCGAACCGTCCAGCGACGCAATGACATAATGCCCGTCCGGATTTTTACTGAACCAAATCTGTTCGCTTTCGAACAATACCGGTTCTTCATCATCTTCATCCACTTCCGGCAAAGGGAACAAACGGCCTTGATCGTCGATATAGGCCAATCCCGCCGCATCGCGGATGATGCGTTGGCAGCCCGGTACGCTCCAACCCTCGCCGAGCCAGCCGGTACCGTCTTGGTCGGAATAATAGCTGCGGCTCCATACCAGCGGCAAAATGCCTTCAAAGACAAAGTCGGATTCACTAGTTAGAAACTTCAAACCGTGTATCGGATTCACCGGCCGACCGGCACCCACTGCACCCTTACAGGACAGACAGGTTTTAGGGGGGAGTCTTTTGCTGAACTTGCCGTTCATATGGAACATATCGCCGG
>NZ_JBQCXF010000473.1:0-2276 GCF_051956635.1 Neisseria sp. P0022.S010
GAAACGAGATTTTGAAGCAGTAAAACGCATTGTCATTAAGATTGGAACCAGTTCTTTGGTGTTGCCAAACGGCAAAATCAATTTGGCAAAAATCGACCAACTGGCCTTTGTCATTTCCAGCTTGGTCAGTAAGGGCAAAGAAATTGTGCTGGTGTCTTCCGGTGCAATGGGTTTTGGGCTGAATGTCCTCAACATGGAAAAACGTCCGGCGGAAATGGCGCAGCAGCAGGCTGTTTCCAGCGTCGGCCAAGTGGCCATGATGAGCCTTTATTCGCAGATTTTTTCCCATTATCGGATGACGGTATCGCAAATCCTGCTGACGCGTGATGTGGTCGAATATCCGGAAAGTTTGGCAAACGTTACCAATGCTTTTGAATCCCTGCTTTCTATTGGCGTCATCCCTATTGTCAATGAGAACGATGCGGTCAGCGTGGACGAGATGGACCATGCGACCAAGTTTGGCGATAACGACCGTTTGTCGGCAGTTGTGGCGAAAATCGTTAAAGCCGATTTACTGATTATGTTGTCCGATATCGACGGTTTGTTTGATAAAAATCCGGCTGTTCACGCTGATGCCAAGCTGCGCAGCCATGTGGCCGATATTACCGAAGAAATTATTGCTTCTGCCGGCGGCTCGGGCAGTAAGTTTGGTACGGGCGGCATGCTCAGTAAGATTAAGAGTGCGCAGATGATGTTTGAACATCACGGCCAGATGGTATTGATGAATAGCGCCAATCCGCGCGATATCCTTCAGGTTTTAGATGGCGCGCCTATCGGAACGTGGTTTGCACAAGAGAAATAGGGAGGTTTTATGAGCTATATCGAACAGTTGGGCAAGAATGCTCAAAAAGCCAGTAAAACGTTAATCAGCTTGGGAAGCGTAGAAAAAAACAATCTGCTGCGTCAGGTTGCGGCGGCTTTGGTTGAACAGGCTGAGATGATTTTGGCGGAAAATGCCCGCGATTTGGCCGCTGCAAAAGAAAACGGCATTTCGGACATTATGCTCGACAGGCTGCGCTTGAATCATGAACGCATCAAAGGCATTGCAGAAGGCGTTGGGCAGGTTGCCGATTTACAGGACCCGATTGGGCAGGTTGTCCGCGGCTATACCAATTTGGACGGTTTGAAGATTGTTCAAAAACGCGTGCCTTTGGGCGTGGTTGCCATGATTTTTGAGAGCCGCCCCAATGTTTCGGTCGATGCGTTTTCTCTGGCCTTTAAAACCGGCAATGCCATTATTTTGCGCGGCGGTCGCGATGCCATCCATTCCAATACCGCATTGATTGTCGTCATCAGGCAGACTTTGGTAAAAGCGGGAATAGATGCCGATGTGGTGCAGCTGGTCGAAGATACCAGTCATGCCGCTGCCGAGGAATTGATGCAGGCAGTCGATTATATTGATGTACTGATTCCGCGCGGTGGTGCGCGCTTGATTCAGACGGTGAAAGAGAAATCGAAAGTTCCCGTCATTGAAACCGGAGTCGGTAATTGCCATATTTATGTGGACGACAGTGCCGATTTGGAGATGGCGGTCGATATCGTCGTGAACGCCAAAACGCAGCGTCCGAGCGTGTGCAATGCCGCTGAATCTTTGGTTGTCCACGAAAAGATAGCGGAAGCGTTTTTGCCCAAACTGGAAGAAGCCGTTGCCAAAGTACATCCGGTTGAATTTAGAGCCGATCAGGAAGCATTGCGTATGTTTAAAAATGCTGTTTTGGCAACTGAGGAAGATTACAGCACCGAGTTTCTTGACTATATTATGTCGATCAAAATAGTGAAAACAGTGGAAGAAGCCGTCGATTGGATTAACGGCCATACGACGCATCACTCGGAAGCGATTGTGACCCAAAGCATTGCACATGCCGAGTTTTTCCAAGAAAGCATTGATGCGGCGGCGGTTTATGTCAATGCGTCCACTCGGTTTACCGACGGCTTTGTTTTCGGATTGGGCGCGGAAATCGGTATTTCCACCCAAAAAATGCACGCCCGCGGCCCGATGGGTTTGGAAGCGCTGACTTCGACCAAGTTCTACATCAACGGCAACGGTCAGATCCGACGTTGAGAAACACCCCCTCAACTCCATCAATTTGCGTATAATGGCGGGAAATTTGATTTTCCCCGAACAACCGATTTAGTAAAAAGGAACACACATGTCCTCTATCCACGATCAAATCAAAGAAGTCGTTACCACACACCGCGTCGTATTGTTCATGAAAGGCACGAAGCAATTCCCGCAATGCGGCTTCTCTTCCCGTGCCGTACAAATCCTGAATGCG
>NZ_JBQCXF010000474.1:0-2266 GCF_051956635.1 Neisseria sp. P0022.S010
GCCTTTATCTTAATCCCAAAGGCCGTCTGAAACAATATTTCCAAGCGCTTGAAATCCTGTTAAATCAGTTAAATGGTTGAAACCAGCCTCATGCAAACGGTAAAATGACGGTTTGCTTCGGCCTCTTCGCCGATTACTAAGGATACCCATGATGAAAATCAGCACCCAATTCGATGCCGGTTCGGTCGTTGTCAAAGACTTGAGCAACCCTGCCGATATCCGCCTCGCCCTGCGTCCCGACAATGCTTCGGAGTTTGCCCAATGGTTTTACTTCCGTTTGCAGGGTGCGGCCTATCAAAACTGCGTGATGCATTTTGAAAATGCGGCGGACGCGGCGTATCCTTTGGGCTGGGAGGACTATCAGGCTTGCGCCTCTTACGACCGCCAAAATTGGTTCCGTGTGCCGACCAGCTACGAAAACGGCGTGTTGACCATCAACCATACGCCTTTGTCCAATAGCGTTTACTACGCTTATTTCGAGCCTTATTCCTACGAGCAGCATTTGAACCTTTTGGGCGATGCGCAGGGCAGCGGCTTGTGCCGTATCGACGATTTGGGCAGCACTGTTCAAGGCCGCGACATCAATCTTTTGACCATCGGCAACCAAGTCGAAAGCGACATGAAAGTCTGGATTATCGCCCGTCAACATCCGGGCGAAACCATGGCGGAATGGTTTGTCGAAGGTTTGCTGGGCCGCCTGCTTGATCCGCAAGATCCGACCGCGCGCATGCTGCTTGACCGCGCGACTTTCTACATTGTGCCGAATATGAATCCGGACGGTTCGGTTTTGGGTAATCTGCGCACCAATGCCGCCGGCGCCAACCTCAACCGCGAATGGGAAGCCCCGACTTTGGAGCGAAGCCCCGAAGTCTTTACCGTCCGCGAAAAAATGATGGAAACCGGCGTGGATTTGTTCTTGGATATTCACGGCGATGAAGGTCTGCCGTTTGTCTTTGTGGCCGGTACCGAAGGCGTGCCGAACTACAACGAGTGCATCGAAGCTTTGGAAGACCAATTCAAACTTGCGTTGCTCAATGCCAGCCCCGATTTCCAAGACGATTACGGCTATGACAAAGATGCGCCGGGTCAGGCAAACATGACTTTGGCGACCAACTGGGTCGGCAATCATTTCAACTGCCTTGCCTATACTTTGGAAATGCCGTTTAAAGACAATGCCAACCTGCCGGACGACGATTTCGGCTGGAACGGCCAACGTTCGCTGCGCTTGGGCGAGGCAATGTTGTCTGCTATTTTGAATGTGGTTGGCGATTTGCGTTAAACCATCCGACACCGCATACAGGCCGTCTGAAAGTTCAGGCTTTCAGACGGCCTTTGAGATAAGGAGCACACATCATGATAATACATCCCCAGTTTGATCCGGTGCTGATCAGCATCGGCCCGCTTGCCATCCGCTGGTATGCCTTGAGCTATATTGTCGGCTTTATCCTGTTTACGATTTTGGGCCGCCGTCGTATCGCGCAGGGCAATTCTGTGTTTACTAAAGAAACACTCGACGATTTCCTGACTTGGGGTATCCTGGGCGTCATCTTGGGCGGCCGTATCGGCTACGTTTTGTTTTATAAATTTTCCGACTATCTTGCCAACCCTTTGGATATTTTCAAAGTTTGGGAAGGCGGCATGTCGTTTCACGGCGGCTTCTTGGGCGTGGTCGTTGCCATGTGGCTGTTTGGCCGCAAGCACAACATCAGTATCTTGAAATTGATGGATACCGTTGCGCCGCTCGTACCGCTGGGCTTGGCTTCCGGCCGTATCGGCAACTTTATCAACGGCGAACTTTGGGGTCGCGTGACCGAACTCAATGCTTTCTGGGCGATGGGTTTCCCGCAAGCGCGTTACGAAGATGCGGAAGCTGCGGCGCACAATCCTTTGTGGGCCGAATGGCTGCAACAATACGGTATGCTGCCGCGCCATCCGTCTCAGCTTTACCAATTTGCCCTTGAAGGCATTTGCCTGTTTGTCATTGTTTGGATTTTTTCTAAAAAACCGCGTCCGGCCGGTCAAACAGCAGCATTGTTCTTGGGCGGTTACGGTTTGTTCCGCTTTATTGCCGAATTTGCCCGCCAGCCTGACGACTATCTCGGTCTGTTGACCTTGGGCTTGTCCATGGGTCAATGGTTGAGCGTACCGATGATTGTATTGGGTGTGATTGGTTTTGTTTGGTTTGGCCGTAAAAACAGTGTTGCCAAAGCATAAATAAAACAATAAATAAAGGCCGTCTGAAAACCTTTTCAGACGGCCTTTTTAT
>NZ_JBQCXF010000475.1:0-2265 GCF_051956635.1 Neisseria sp. P0022.S010
CGGTACTGCGGACTTTGGCATGCGCGCCCAACGGGAAAGTGGTTTTGTTGGTGATGTGGCCGAATGGGAAACCGGTCAACACAGGAATCTTGGCGGTGCGCGAAATGTGGTTGACGACGGCGGAGAAATCGTAGCTGGAGTCGTATGCGTCGCGGATGGTGCCCATGCGGAAATCGCCGAAGATGATGGCGCGTTGTTTTTGCAAAACACCTGACAGATAAAGCGTGTTGAGCATACGTTCGATGCGGTAGGGTTGCTCGCTGACGTCTTCGATAAAGAGGATGCCGCCTTGAATATCGGGCATGTAAGGCGTACCGGCGAGGGAGGCGAGAACGCTGAGGTTGCCGCCCCACAATGTGCCTTCGACGTTGACATCGGCGCGTTGGATGGTTGGGACATCAACGATATTGACGTTGTTGGTCGTGCCGCGGATGAAAGAATCCATGGTAAAGACGCTGGGGTCAGCTTTGCCAAATTCGCTGTACACCATCGGGCCTGCAAAGCTCATCATATTGCCTTTGGCCAACAGGGCGAGTTGGACGGCGCACACGTCGCTGAAACCGAAGAACAATGTACCGTGTTCGCGCATTCTGGCGCCGAGTGAGGCAAAGTCGATTTGCGGCAAGATGCGTGCCGCGCCGTAGCCGCCGCGCAGACCCATCAAGACTTTGGGCGTTTCGACACGGCCGCTGGCAACTTCTTGAAAGTCAGCGGCGCGTTGGGCGTCGCTGCCGGCAAAGCGTTGGTAACGGCGGCTGCCTGCCTGTTGGTTGGTCACGGTAAAGCCTGCGTTGTAGAGGCGGGTCAGGCCGGTGGTCACGCGGTTGGGGTCTTCGGCGAAGCCTGACGGCGCAACAACGCGCAGGAGGTTGTCGCCGGAACGTGGCGGATGGGGTTGCTTAGGTTGCACGGTTTGGGCTTTCGCGGTGGTAGAAGTGGTTTTGGTTTGCGGCGTGGTGGTCGTGCCTGTGCCGCAGGCTTGCAACAACCCTGCGCCTGCCGCGGCAGAGCAGGTACGCAGGAAATGGCGGCGCGTGGTGGAGTTCATTGAGGTTTTCCTTTCGTTATATGTTCAGACGGCCTGAACTTGGCGTGTCCGACCTTACAGGCCGTCTGAAAGTTTAAGCGATTAAGTTTTTGATTTGTTGCGGCCAGTTTTCGGGCAAGGTCATGCCGTGTTCACGTACGGGCGCGGCCCAAATCGGCGCGGGGAAGTTGGCGTCGTTTTCAAAGCGGGCAATGACGTGCCAATGTAAGTGGGGCACAACATTGCCGAGGCTGGCCAGATTGATTTTGGCCGGGCGGAAGACTTGGCGCATTGCGGCTTCAACCTGATACACCATTTCCATGATTTCGTTGCGTTCGGCAGGGGAAAGGTCGGTCATCTCGGAAACATGGTCATTCCAAATAACGCGGCAGAATGCCGGTGCGCCGGCTTCGTTGTGGACGGCGATCACGCGCAGGTTTGGCGTTTGCAGCAAAATGTCTTCGTTGTCGGCAGTACAGATGGGGCAGGTCATGGGTTTTTCTTTCTCAATCTGAATAGGAATCGGATGATTTCAATCAGGATTTTTAGAATGAGGTAAATAGCAGTCAGCGTGATGAATGTGAAAAATCACGGTTTGGGTATAAACCACCAAAATAAATAGGCGGGCGTGATTAAGTCGTCACATTCTTCGGCACTCTTAACGTGGTCACACAAATCAATGCAATGACGGCAATCCCAAACAACGGCTTGAGATGTCTGAGTGCAGTCATGGGTGAAGTGTTATGCAAATTTTGCCGCCCCTTGATTGGCAAGCTCGTCAGCTTTTTCGTTTTCAGGGTGTCCGGCGTGGCCTTTTACCCACGTCCAGCGGACATCGTGCTGTTGAACCAAACTATCCAGCTCTTTCCATAAATCATCGTTTTTAACCGGTTTTTTGGCGGCGGTTTTCCAGCCGTTTTTTTTCCAACCGTGTATCCAGCTTTCCATGCCGTTTTTGACGTATTGCGAGTCGGTGCAGATGACGACTTGGCAGCGGCGTTTTAAGGATTTCAGGCCTTCGATGACGGCGGTCAGCTCCATGCGGTTGTTGGTGGTTTCGGCTTCGCCGCCGAACAATTCTTTTTCGTGTGTGCCGTAGCGCATAAATACACCCCAGCCGCCTGCGCCGGGGTTGCCTTTGCATGCGCCGTCTGTGTAGAGGTAAACGGGTTTATCCATGGGCATGTCTTTGTCGAATAAGGCGGTATCATAACATAAGGCCGTCTGAAATATCGGCA
>NZ_JBQCXF010000476.1:0-2254 GCF_051956635.1 Neisseria sp. P0022.S010
ACTGAATGTATCGCTCAGACCTTTGTGTTTGGCTTTAGCGCTTTTTTTCGGTACTGCGTATGCGGACGGAGGTATCGTTGCTGGAACCATGCACAAGACGGGTTCTTTGGCTGTCGGTAAAGAATCCGTATCGGGCGAAAATGCCACTGCAGTTGGCGACAAGGCTAAAGCAGGCGGCTATAAGGCGGCTGCTTTGGGTTATGATTCTGCCGCTTCCGGTTTGAGCGCAACCGCTTTGGGTGGCGAATCCAAGGCGGAGGCATTGCGGTCGGTGGCGGTTGGCTTTCGGGCCCATGCCAAGGGAACAAATGATGTAGCAGTCGGTGGCGCAGCAGCTGCTTCTGGCGGTCAATCTGTTGCAGTTGGCCTGCTGTCCAAGGCTTCGGCTTTGCGTGCCGTTGCGGTAGGTAATGGCGCGCAGGCAAGTAATATTGATGCAGTAGCTATCGGCAGAGATAGTGAGGCGGATGCGCTCAGTGCAACGGCCTTAGGTGATCGAGCTAAAGCACGTGGAACTCAATCACTTGCGCTGGCATCGGCTGCTGAAGCAGAAGGTTATCAAGCAGTGGCGGTCGGTACGCGTGCGGTATCGAATGCCGTAAACAGTGTGGCTTTGGGTGTAGAGTCTTCCGCCACGGCCTTGAACGGTCTGGCTGTCGGCACCAGCTCCAGCGTGCGTAAAGAAGGTGGTACCGCAGTCGGCGGCGGCGCATCGGCTTTGGAAGAGAAATCTTTGGCACTCGGTTTCCAAGCCAAAGGTAAAGCCGAAAAAGCAGTGGCTCTGGGTGCGCAAAGTATCGCAGATTCGGCTGCAGGGCAGGCAGGCTATGATTTTGCGACACAGTCGGCAAGTCAATCTGAAGAAACGGCATGGAAATCGACATTGGGCGCGGTTTCGGTTGGCAATGAAAAGGACAGCCGTCAAATTACCCATGTGGCTGCCGGTACTCAGGATACGGATGCGGTAAATGTGGCTCAGGTTAAAAGGCTTGCGGAAAGATGGCAGGCCGACAGTCAGCAAAAAGAGTCGGCGGTGGCTGCTCAAATCAATCAAATACGAGCTGAAACACGCGTAGAAATGAAAAAACTGGAAGACCGTGCGGATGCCGGCTCTGCCGCTGCGATTGCGGTGGGTAATCTGGGACAAGCTTACCAGCCGGGACAGGGTGCAGTATCCATTGGCAGCGGCGTTTGGCGCGGAAAGGCCGGTTTTGCTGTCGGAGTATCGAAAGTATCCGCCAGTGGCAAATGGCTGGTGAAAGGTTCGGCTGTTGGCGCATCTAAGGGTGGTGCAGGCGGTGGAGCCAGCGTAACCTATCTGTGGTAGAAAATTTCAGATGGCCTTGAATGTTGAGGCCGTCTGAATTTGGCATGCGAAGCGGTAGAAGCGTAAAATTAACGTTTTTGCCGCTTTTTTATTATGGAAACCTCTTTCCTGCTTGCCGGAAAAATTACCGAGCTGACGCTGATTGTTTTGATGGGTGTGGCCTTGGTGAAGGCCGGGCTGTTGAAATCGGAAAACAGCTACACGCTCTCTGTTATCGCACTTTATCTGATCAGCCCGTCCGTCATGATTCACGCTTTTCAGATGGACAATACGCCGCAGATTATTGAAGGGCTGAAGCTTTCCGTCATGCTGGCGGTGTTTTTCCATGTGGTGTTGATTGTTTTGGGCAGGTTGTTTAAGCACTTGTTCAAACTCGATGCGCTTGAACACGCGGCGACGGTGTACAGTAATTCGGGCAACCTGATTATCCCTTTGGTGATGTCGGTCTTTGGTGCGGAATGGGTGATTTACACCAGCGGTTTTATCATGGTGCAGACGTTTTTGTTTTGGACGCATCTGCGCCTGTTGATTTGCGGCCGCGGCAATGTGGCTTGGAAAACCATTTTCACCAATATCAACATCTTATCCATGCTGGTCGGGCTGCTGATGTTTACCTTTCAAATCAAGCTGCCGCATATTGTCGATAATACTTTGGCGACGGTAGGCGGCATGATTGGCCCGGTTGCCATGTTGGTGGCGGGCATGCTTTTGGCTTCTTTGCCGCTGCGCTCGATTATGTGGACGCCGAGGCTGTATCTTGTTGCTTTTTTAAGGTTGATTTTGATTCCGATATTATTGCTTTTTGCCGTCAAAGTTTGCGGTTTTGCCCATCATGATGCGCATGCGGATACGGTTGTTTTAATCAGCTTTTTGGCAACGACTTCGCCTGCCGCCTCGACAGTTACCCAAATGGCGGTTGTTTACGGC
>NZ_JBQCXF010000477.1:0-2252 GCF_051956635.1 Neisseria sp. P0022.S010
CGGAACAGGGCGGAGCCTGAAAAATGAATCCGGTTATTTTCCCGAACTTGTCGGTAAATGTCCAGTAAAAGATAGAAAAAAGGCGTTTTTCGGCGAAAAAAGAAAGGAACGCTGATTTTCGTTAAAAGGTGATTTTCCTAAGAGCGTTTATTCTAATTTATTGGTTTTTCGACAAAACATGCCGTCTGAAAACCAACTTTGCGCGTATAATGGCGCCTGTTTTTTTAAGTATGCACGACAATGGATATTTCCGATTTTGATTTTGAATTGCCCGAAAAACTGATTGCCCAGCATCCTCCCGAAGTGCGCGGCAGCAGCAGGCTTCTGGTTGCCTTGCCTACATTGCCGATTGAAGACAAACATTTCGGCGATTTACCCGATTATGTCGCACCGGGCGATGTGCTGGTGTTTAACAATACCAAAGTGATGAAGGCGCGCCTGTTCGGCCAAAAAGCCAGTGGTGGCAAAATCGAAGCCCTGATTGAACGGGTATTGGACGCGCATACCGCATTGGCTCATATCCGTTCGTCCAAATCGCCGAAACCGGGTACAGAATTGATTTTTGAAGGCGATATCCGCGCCGTCATGATGGAGCGTGCGGAAGAATTGTTTTGCCTGAAATTTGAAGGCGAGCAAACTGTTTACGAACTTTTGGAGCAAAACGGCCATCTGCCCTTGCCGCCTTATATTGAACGCGCGGCCGACGATGAAGACGACAGCCGCTATCAGACCGTGTACGCCAAATATCAAGGCGCAGTGGCCGCTCCGACGGCGGGTTTGCACTTTACCGATGAGTTATTGGGCCGTCTGAAAGCCAAAGGCGTAGAAACCGCAGAAGTGACCCTGCACGTCGGCGCCGGCACATTCCAACCCGTGCGCGTCGATAAAATTGAAGAACACAAAATGCACAGCGAGTGGTTTGACGTACCGGCCGAGACCGTTGCCGCCGTTGAAGCCGTCAAAGCACGCGGCAATAAAGTGTGGGCAGTGGGCACAACCTCCATGCGCGCCTTAGAATCCGCCGCACGCGAAACAGGCCGTCTGAAAGCCGGTCGAGGCGATACCGATATTTTCATTACGCCGGGTTACCGCTTCAATGTTGCCGACCGATTGATTACCAACTTCCACCTGCCCAAATCAACCTTGCTGATGCTTGTCAGCGCGTTTTCGGGCATGGAGCATATCCGCAGCGTTTACCGTCATGCAGTGGAACAGGAATACCGCTTTTTCAGCTATGGCGATGCGATGATTTTGGGAAAAGCGGAATAAAGCGGAAGCGGATTGGAGCGTTTTAAACTGGTTATTTGGGATTGTCCAGAATCCAAATCAGTTGAAACGCTCTATTAAAATATGCGAATTAAAATAAATTATTGAAGTAAACGCCGCGAAGTGGTTGGAATTTGAGTTGTAAGAAATAAAGCACAAAAACAAAAAGGCCGTCTGAAAATCGTTTTTCAGACGGCCTTTTATTTTTCCATGCTTAGGCGTCGATGTTTTGTGCCAGCAGGGCGTTGTTTTCAATGAAGGCGCGGCGCGGTTCGACTTCGTCGCCCATTAGGGTTACGAACACTTCGTCGGCGGCGATGGCGTCTTCGATGCGGACTTTCAGGAGGCGGCGGACGGTAGGATCCATCGTGGTTTCCCAAAGTTGTTCCGGGTTCATCTCGCCCAAGCCTTTATATCGTTGGATGGACATGCCTTTTTGGGCAACGCTCATCAAGATGTCCAAAGCGCCTTCAAAGCTGTCGATGTCGTATTCGTTGTCGCCTTTGTAGAGCTTCGCCCCTTTGTCGACCATGCCTTTGAGTGCGGCGGCGGTTTGGGTAAGGGTTTGGTAGGCTTTGCTATTGAGGAACTTAGGCTCGAGGTAGCTCACCATCACATTGCCGTGCAGCTTGCGAGTGATTTTGATGAACTGGTGTCCTTCGTGTCCTTCGATACGTTCGAGCGCGACTTCTTTTTCGTCCAAGAGGCCGCTCAATTCGGCAACGGCGCGGTCTGCGCTTTCTGCCGTGCTGAGGTCGACCGGCGAAGCGTGCAGCATGGCATGCAGGACGAGTTCGTCAATGATGCGACTTTCTTGCTCGATGACGGTTTTGGCCAACAGGAATTGTTTGGCGGTATTGGCAAGCTCTTCGCCTTCGATGGTGCGGCCGTCTGAAACGATTTTGGCTTTTTCCAAGGCTAGACCGAGCAGCCATTGGTCTTTTTCCAATTCGTCTTTGAGATAGCGCTCTTGTTTGCCGTATTTG
>NZ_JBQCXF010000478.1:0-2240 GCF_051956635.1 Neisseria sp. P0022.S010
TCCATGTTGTCTCCTGATTTCAAAAAGAAGGTATGGTAACATTGCGACTGTTTACGTTCCACATTTAAGAGGGGCCGTCTGAAAAGGATGGCGGGAAACAACCCATGAGTAAAGCAGAATATCCGGTTACGCAGGCAGTACGCTTTTTACGCAGTAAGAAAATCGATTTTGTCCCTTATGTTTACGCATATGAAGAACATGGCGGTACGGCGCGTTTTGCCGAATGTGCGGGCAAGCCCGAGCATCAAGTCATCAAAACGATCGTTTTGCAGGATGAGCATAAAAAAGGCTTGGTTGTTTTAATGCATGGCGACAAACATATTTCCACCCGAAATCTGGCGCGTGAGCTAGGCTTGAAACACATCGAGCCTGCCACGGCGGATCAGGCGGCGAAATGGACAGGCTATTTAGTCGGCGGTACGTCGCCATTCGGTATGAAAACCGCTTTGCCGGTTTATGTGGAAGAAAGCATTTGGGCTTTGGACGAGATTTTTATCAATGGCGGCAAACGTGGGTTTATCGTGGGCATGAAGCCTGAAAACCTGCGGACGCTTAATCCGAAAGATGTTCATGTTGCAGTCGATTCATAAAGGATAGGAATACAGATGGAACAATTAAATTTATACGAAATCTTGGGAGTATCTCAGGATGCTGATATCAACGTTATCCGCGAGGCTTATGGAAAATTAGTGGCCAATCCGGATATTCAGAAAGATGCGGAGCGGTTTAAAGCCATCGGACAGGCTTTTGAAGTATTGTCTCATCCGGAAAAACGGTTGGCTTATGATGCGGCTATGCAGTACGAGCGTCAGGAAACCAATACCAACAACTTCACTGATATGGCGACAAATGTGGTCAATGCACCCAGCTCTGACGTGAAAAACTATGTTTTTATCGCTTATGTGACATATGCTGTGGGCTTATTGATTTTGTTTACCCCCGTTGTCGGTGTGATCATGGCGTATGTTAAACGCGATGAGGCTCAAGGCAGTATTTACGCCAGCCATATCGATTATTTGATTAAGACATTTTGGGTGTCTTTAGTAGGTACGGTTTTGGGCACTTTTACTACACTGATCTTAATTGGTTGGCTGATTTTGTTGGTAACTGCCATTTGGTTTATTTACCGTGTAGTCATCGGACTGATTAAACTGAATGAAGATAAGCCCGTCTCCACTCAAGGATGGTTTTAAAGCATGGCATATTTATTGGCAAGTATTGTTTGCAGCGTGTTGGTTTCCGTATTACTGAAGGTGGCACGCAAACAAAAAATCAATATCGAGCAGGCGGTGGCGGTGAACTACATCGTTGCCGTCACTTTGACCATGCTGGTGTTAAAGCCTGATTTGAGCAATCCGCAGGTATTTTTACCGACGTGGTGGCTTTTTGCGGCCTTGGGCATTTTGCTGCCAACCGTATTTGTCATTATGGGTAAATCCGTAGATGCGGCAGGTATCGTCAAATCAGATGCGGCGCAACGCCTCTCGCTGTTTTTACCCATCGTTGCTTCGTTTACGCTGTTTCATGAGCAGTTGACCGAAGGCCGTCTGATTGGTTTGGTATTGGCATTTACGGCACTGTTTTTCTTGCTTTGGAAAAGCGATGGCGGCAAGAAATCCGGCGGCTTCAGTACGCAAGTGATGCTGCTTTTAGGCGTTTGGTGCGGCTATGGCATCATTGATATTTTGTTCAAACAAGTGGCGAAAAGCGGTACCGCGTTTGCCGGTAATTTGCTGGTGGCGTTTTGTTTGGCCGGTATTTTGATGTTTGGCTACCTGTTTGCCAAAGGAAGCAAATGGACCAAAGAGGGCATAGTGGGCGGAATGATTTTAGGCTGCCTGAACTTTTTGAATATTGTTACCTACATCTCGGCACACCAAATCATGAAGGATAATCCGACTTTGGTATTTGCCGGTATGAATATTGGCGTGATTGTTTTGGGTACGCTGATTGGTGCGGCAATATTTAAGGAAAAAATCAGCAGCATTAATGCAGCCGGTATCAGCATTGCTATTTGTTCGATAGCCTGCCTGTTTTATTGGCCGCAGATTCGCAGCTTGGTAGGCTAAAAATACTTATGCCGTCTGAAAATTTTCAGACGGCCTTATTTTTATTATAAAATAGCCATTCATGCACCGATTTGGCCGTATGGAAATTATTTTGCGCTTACGGGCGTTTCTATGTTAAACAGAAGAAGTTGAACTCACACAATAATATCGATAGGTACACCACAAAAAATA
>NZ_JBQCXF010000479.1:0-2238 GCF_051956635.1 Neisseria sp. P0022.S010
CTCTAAATGTTCAGGTACTTTAGGCAAATGTCCTTTTTTCTCGGCTTGTTGGACGGCTTGTTTAATATTTTTTTGAGAAATAAATAGAAACTTTTCCGGTAGGCGTGAATACTCCTGCATAATTCGGAATGCACTCACCGATTTATCTAAATTAAATGATAAGGCTTCATCTTCTCGAAAACCACGATGTTCTGGTGTAGTAGGCAATGGGTAAAACCATTGTTTTGGATTTTCGTAACTGTGGCAAACAACACCTACGCATTCAGAAGCCAATAGAAACAGCAATGAAGAAGATTTGGAAAGTTCTGTACCTAAAAATATAGATAATTCATCTGGCAACATCTCTGAACATGCGCCTGGTACGCTCAATGAAAAATCCAAACGTAAGGCAGATTGTACTTTCTTACCAGGGGAGTGTTTGAGTGCAGGGAGTGTGTTTGGTAAATAACCTATTGAGTCAGTGTATTTGGCTTTTTCAATACGAAGTGGCAGAATTTCAGTAGTTTTAGTTACAGAAAATGGACAACTGACTTTGAATTCGTCAATGGGCAGAGACCTCAATATTTTGCCTCGTTCCAGTAGATTGATCACATCAGCGTTATATTGACTGGTGGGTTCTAGATTGACGATAGCTGCAGCCGGTTTTTGATTGATGAAGTCAGGATAAACAACTTCTAAGATTCTTTGGACAAAACGAGGATACTCCGCATCCAGTTTAAGTTGGGTGCGTGCGGTAAGAAAGCTTACCCCTTCCAAGAGTCTTTCAACATATGGATCAGGAATATCAGTTGTATCTAAGGCTAATCTTGAGGCTATCTTAGGATATTGGGCTGCAAACTCTTTACCCATTTCCTTTAGAAAAGTTAGCTCTTTGTTGTAGTAAGACAGTAATTTATTATTCAAGCCCCATTTCCCCCATCTAATAAGTCAAACAATCCTGTTTCAACATCCATACTGGTTCGTAGCAAGAATTCTTTAGGATAAGGATTGAGTTTCAGGTAACCTTTAATTTCAATAATGAGTTTATTGTGTAAAGCATCGTCATCATCGTCTGAGGTATTTACGATCACTTGCAAAGTCTTATTTTCAAGACGAGGTTCAAAATCGATGATAGCTTGTTTGATGTTCTGTTCCACATCTTGCCATTCAATATCGGAAAAATTAACACCAGAAAGGGGAGGGATACCGTAATTTAATGTAGAAGAACGTACATTTTCAGTCAGGCCAATCCCCATAGTTTCTGCTTGTATGTTGCATGTATTCAGTAAATAAAGAATATCACGCAGTACGGCTTGCCGATATTGATCAAGATTAATGACCTGATCGGAGCGTGCCTCTTTTTTTCTGCGTGGCTCTTCATCTGTTAGTCTGTCAAATAAAGAGGGTAACAGTTGATTTTTGAATTGCGACATGTTTAATTGTTGGGTTTGAAAGATAGATAGATTTTAATGATTTTGTTCAAATCTAATATTACGAATATCTAAAAGGCCAAAATTATGGTTGTCGGTATACAAAGTTTTTTGACCAACCCCTGTAAAGAGTTGCTCTGCTATTTCTATCCAGTCAGTTTGTGAACACTTCATTAGCAGATCTGACCATGCTGTTTCTTCCCCAGGCATAACAGCATAACGAGCAGGGCTGATACATTGAATACATTCACCATTTGTAAATTTGATTTCAGACGGCCTCCAAATGATGTCCAGTAAGGAACTTGGAGTCTTGAAAGAAATATTTTCAATAGAATCCCATGTTTGCCAGTAGTAGTGACCTTGATAGAAATATTCATAAACGAAGGCAGTACGTACGTCTCCATCAATAATCCAGTCACTATCAATCTCGGAAACTGATTTATCTGCTAAAAGGTAAGTAATATGTACGGGGGAGCCTTCTATATTCTCAGATAGCACAGTATAATCATCGACAAGGGATTTGTTTTGCTGTTCTGAAACATGGGCAACTAAAGAGAGTTGCTTTTGAAGAATATCAAGTTTGCTTGCGTGTAGTTCTAGTGTTTTTGGTTTTTGTTGGGCTTCCAAAACTGCCTGACGCCGCATTTCAGCAGAAATATTTTCAATAAGATAAAGCATTAAAGGTTTTTGGGTATGAGGAAACAGTTTTTGATATTGTCCAATCTGTTTTAAAGCCTGTCCCCATTTTGCGCACAGACACTGATATTGAATCAGCGCTAAACGATGTTCGTGATTGTCAGGATTTGAACGCACAAGCTCAATCATGTCC
>NZ_JBQCXF010000480.1:0-2237 GCF_051956635.1 Neisseria sp. P0022.S010
ATGTATTTCAGACGGCCTTCATCTTCAACCATCATATAAAGCTGAAATCTTACCCAACCAATAATAGACTCAGCCAAAATCTTGCTTTTTAATTTACCATAAAAAAGATGCCGTCTGAAACGGCATCTTCATTTGACTGGCACTTATGCGCCAAGTTCTTTCATCAATTTTTGGGCTTTATGCAGAATATCGCCTTCAGCCTCTTCAATCAGCCCTTGCAATGTTTCTCGAGCCGCTTCAGGATCACCGATTTCGATATACATCTTAGCCAAATCATATTTGGCTTCAAGCGGTGCAGTCATGCCGACTGATTCTGAAACAAAGCCTCTTTCACTATTGCTTTTATCGGCAGCCACTGAAACATCTTCAGCTCCCCATTCCAATGCACCTTCTTCAATCACAAACTCAGAAGCAGCTTCTTCTTTCTCTACTTCTTCTTTGATTTCTTGAATTTGCAAGTCTTGATCTTGCTTGACATCGAATGGCAGCACATGGCTGTCTGAAACTTCAGGGGTTTCTACCGTAAACTCGAGTGGCTCTTCATTTCTTGACTCGGAGACTTTTTTCTCTGCCGCCAAATCAAACTCAGCAAATGTATTTACCTGCTCTTCTTTACGTTCCGGCATAACAACCGATACCGGCTGATACGGATTTTCCGGTTCAGGCTCGTACACGCTTTCTGTTGATTCGATACTATCCCAATCAGCATGGCGGCGTTGCTCTGTCTCAACATCATGCGTTACTGCACCTGAAAGAATACCTGCCTGACTATTGTCAATCTTACCCAAATCAAGTTTGACATCATCGATATTGGAAGATTCTTCTACTTCATTGATAACCACATCATCTTCGAAATCATCTTCGATAAACAGACCGTCTTGAGTTTTTTCAGACGGCGTTACTTTAGTTGCAGCAACCGCAGCAGCTGAAGCAGCAACATTTTTCTGTACAACCTTCTCTTCATCCTTACGGCTTACAG
This sequence comes from Neisseria sp. P0022.S010, assembly GCF_051956635.1. Taxonomy (NCBI): domain Bacteria; kingdom Pseudomonadati; phylum Pseudomonadota; class Betaproteobacteria; order Neisseriales; family Neisseriaceae; genus Neisseria; species Neisseria sp. P0022.S010. Next base: position 980 of record NZ_JBQCXF010000480.1, read on the forward strand.
GTGCTTCTTCCAGCTCGTCATTACGTTTACCGGCAGCTTTCAACAACAACCAAGCAGCAATAAGGGCTGCACCGCCTGCCAATAACCATTTCCATAAATTGCCGTCTGATTCGCTTTCTGTTTGCTCCGCGACAGAATCCGTGGTTGCAACAGGCTCAGAAGCCACTACATTCTCTTGAGCATCAGAAGCCATAGCTTCTTGACCATCAGATGCAGGAACAGTCGATGCGGTGTTTTCATTGACCGCTGCAGATGCTGCTTGTTCTGCTTGTTCAGCTGAAGCTTGTTTCACTTCTTCCTGTTGCTGTGTATTTACACCAGCATCTTTAACCTGGGCTTCAGTTTGAGCCTCAGGCTGAACAACAGGTTTTTCTGTTTTAGCTTCTGTTGCATTGACGGCTTCATTGCCTTTCTCTGTCGCTGTATTGGTTTTAGCAGGAGCAGACGCAGCCAAGCGTTGCAATTCGCTACGGTTTGGAATATTCAGTACTTTACCTGCCAACATACGGTTGGCATTATTATCAATAAACACATCCGGATTGGCATTTACCAAAGCCTGAATGGTTTGATCCAAGGTCATACCCTGCGGACGGATGCTGGACGCGATGGCAATCAGGGTTTCACCCGTACGCACCAAATGCTGCCTGCCTGAACGTGCAGCCGTGTCGTTTTTAGCAGAGGCCGTCTGAACTTGTTTTTTCTCAGCCTTACGCTGTACATCCTTACGCGCTCGAGCTGTCTGATTACCTGCTGCTTTATTGTTTTTAGTTGCAGGCTGTCGGGCATTGCGTGTCGGCTCGGAAGATTGAGATTCAGTGACCGGACGGATACGAACAGATGCAGCATCTTTAGAATCATATCCGGCCGGATCGATAATAGCGGTGTATTCACGCGATTGCGCGCCGACACCCACTTGGAAAACCAAAACAGGATCTTTGATGGCTTTAGAAGAGCGGATGGTAACGACTGCCTTATCGCCTGATTTGCGTACCGCTGCGCGCAAATTGCCATTTGAAATAGTGGCCTTACCGCCATTAAGCAGAGCCTGAGCTTCCTCGCCAGTTACAGTGATACTGCCTGTAAAAGGCTCACCCAAATGAGATTGAACATTCAAGCCGCCCAAACCTGCAGAGGCACTGAGCTATGTCATTAAAGCGATAGAAGCTGTAATTAATTTAATATTGTGATGTTTTTTCAAAACTGATCCCCTGTTCGGAAATTATGGTACTAACCAATGTGCACGCATTTAACCATATAT
>NZ_JBQCXF010000481.1:0-2236 GCF_051956635.1 Neisseria sp. P0022.S010
CTCTAAAATAACATTGCTGCAAGATTGACAGGCCTTTAATGATGATATTGCGATACCTTTCAGACGGCCTTGATTTATTCAGTAAAAAAAGTATGTGCGCCCAAATAGTTTTTTGCGTAGAACGGAGTGGAAAGTTTTTCGGTTTTGATGGTTTTACCGCTGCTGGGGGCGTGGATAAATTCGCCATTGCCGATGTAGAGGCCGACATGGGAGTATTTGTGTGCGCCGCCGGTATTGAAGAAGACAAGATCGCCGGCTTTCAATTTGCCGTCGGGAATTTTTCGGCTGGCTGCGGCCATATCGCGTGCGGTGCGTGGCAGATTGACGTTGAGGGCGTTTTTATAGACGAATTGGATCATGCCGCTACAGTCAAAGCCTGTGGCTGTGGTGCTGCCTCCCCATTTGTAGGGTGTGCCGATCAGGCCTAGGCTGTGAAGCATCAATTCCTGCGAACCTTGGGTGTGGTCGATATGGGAAATGCGGACAGGTTGGACTTTTCTGGCGGTTGTTTGCGGCTTGTGGGATTTGTGTTTGCCGGTAGTGCCGCAGGAGGCCAACAATAGGCCGGTGGTACAAACAAATAGGGTTTTGCAGATGAGTCGAGACATGGTGAATTCCTCCAGCCGCATGATTTTTGTTTTCAGACGGCCTCTATAATAATCCTTCTATGGGCAGGATGGACAGGATTTTTGAAGTCATCCGTTTCCAGAACTTGGCTTCGGGTTCGTGTGCGTAAGTTCGTTTTTCGCTTGGGTCATACCAGTATAGTTTGTTGTAATTGCCAAGCGTTACCTGATAGGCGTAGCTTGGGGTGGTCGTTACGAGGGTACGCTGCATTTGGCCTGCGATTTCGGGGCTTTCAATGACGACGCCCATTTCGGTATTGAGGCGTGCGGAACGTGGGTCGAGGTTGAATGAGCCGATGAAAATGCGTTTCTCGTCCACGATGAATGTTTTGGCATGCAAGCTGGTGGCGGAGCTACCGGTCAAGCCGCGGTCTTTGGAGGTCGGGACGGCGTGGTTGGGCTGGAGCTCATAAAGTTTGACTCCGGCTTTAAGCAAGGGCTTACGGTATTTGACGTAGCCGGAATGGACGGCGGCAACGTCGGTCGCCTGGAGGGAGTTGGTCAGGACGGTAACGTCCACCCCGTTGTGAATCAGCTTTTCTATGGCCTTAACGCCTGATTTTGTGGGTACAAAATAAGGGGAGACAAGGTAAACGCTCTTTTCAGGTTGCTTGAGGGCGTCTTGCAGGCGTTCGGAAATAGGCGGTTTGTGCCGGTCGCGGTCTAAGCCTTTGGCCGGGTCATCGCTGATCAGGCGTGTGCTGACGCTTTGCCACTCCATAAGGTTGCTCTGCATTTTTTGATAGAGGTTGGAGTGTTCGATGTTTTGACGGTAGCGGATGAGCGTTTGGTTTTTATCTTGGTCGGTGTAATTGAGCTCTGCCAATCCTTTTTGCAGGTTTCCCCGTTTGATGATGCTGGTCGCGTTATAGGCGGAATGGCTTGCCCAATAGCGGTCGAAGTCTTGGGAAACTTCGGTTACGACGCGGCCTGTGGCGAGGATATCGAGGTCGGCAAAGATGGTATCGTCGTTAACCTTAAAATATTCGTCGCCGATATTGCGCCCGCCCAAAATGGTGGCACGGTTGTCGGCGGTAAAAGATTTGTTGTGCATTCTGCGGTTAAGTCGCGGAAAGTCGGCAACGTAGCCGAGTGCACGCCATTTTCTGAAAATAAAGGGATTAAACAGACGGACTTCGATATTGGGATGATTGTCGAGTGCCAGCAGGAGATCATCCATGCCGTTGGTGTTGTTGTCGTCCAGAAGCAAACGCACACGGACGCCGCGTTCGGCCGCGCGATGAATCAGGTTGAACAGAAGCTTGCCGGAGATATCGTTGTGCCAGATATAGTATTGCAAATCGAGGGTATGGTCGGCGGATTCAATCAGGGCTGCACGGGCGACAAAGGCTTCATGGGCATCGTTCAGCAGATAGATATGGGAAACATTGGTCTTGGAGGACGTAGAAGGAATGCCTAATGCGCTGTCCAGCCGCGGTGTTGCAGGTATGTCAAGATAACTGCTTTGGGTGCGTTCGTCCAATGATGGCAAAAACGCGGCGCAACCGCCCAATAGCAGGGTATAAAGAAAGGGAAGATGAAATTTCATGGGAAACCGGTACAAACAATCCCTACCTAAATGACATTTAGGCAGGGATTGAATTGAAATT
>NZ_JBQCXF010000482.1:0-2227 GCF_051956635.1 Neisseria sp. P0022.S010
TTCCGTACTTTGCCTGTTTGAAACGGTTGTTGGTACTGGTTTGGGGTTTGAGCAGTCTGCCCCTTGCGGCTTTAAGTGCGCGGTAAATGGTGACGCGGCTGACTTGGTAGCGGCGTGCCAGGGAGGTTACGCTTTCCTTCCCCTGCGTGTAGGCCAGCCAAATGGCTTGGCGGTGGTGCGGGGTGAGACGGGTGTTTTTGTGCATGTTCATGTTTCAGTATTCTCCTGGAAATACTGTAAACAACGCTACTAATTTCTACATATCAGGCTTCGGCAACTGAATCACGCGAGAAGGTTTTCTCGCAATAATGGCATTTCAAACGTGTCTGACCATTATGTGAACGGACATAAAAACGGCTGATGACCGGCTCGCCATGACTGGCACAATTGGTATTCGGGCAGCGGAATACTTCTGAAATTTCGTCCGGCAATGACAAATGCTGTTTGTCGATCACTTTAAACTGATCGATTTTGTTTACCACTGCTTCAGGGGCAAATAAAGCCAAACGGTTGGCTGCATTGGCATCCAACCATACGCCGCTGACTTTGATAATGTCTTTGCTTCCCTGCGTTTTGCTGGGCAAATTAAAGCCGACCGTAACCGCGCTGCCATAATGCAGCAACTTAAACTGTCTTAAAATGGCCAAGCCTTTACCGGCAGGAATATGGTCAATTACCGTACCTTGTTCAATCGCTTCAACGCTGAGTTTTGAGTTTTCCATCTTTCGCTCCTTAAACTTCTTCGTTCAATACCAAAGACAAAATCGCCATCCGTGCATACACGCCATTGGTTGCCTGCTCAAAATAATAGGCATGAGGTGTTTTATCCACATCCGGATGAATTTCATCTACCCTCGGTAAAGGATGCAAGACGCGCAAATTGGGTTTGGCATTCGCCAACATCGACGCATCAAGATTGAATTTACCCTGAATTTTGGCAAATTCCTGCTCATCAAAACGTTCGCGCTGAACGCGGGTCATGTACAAAATATCCGCCCATTCGACCGCTTCTTCCAAACTAGACAAAACTTGGTAAGGGCAACCGGCCTCTTCCAACTCTTCAGTAATATAGTCCGGCATCGCCAAGCTGGGAGGGGATACAAATGCGAACTCACAACCCCAACGCTTCAATGCCTGACACAATGAGTGTACCGTACGGCCATATTTCAAATCACCGGCCATCGCAATCTTCAAATTGCTCAAACTGCCCTGAGTTTCATAAATCGTTACCAAATCCAAAAGCGTCTGGCTCGGATGTTGGTTGGTACCATCACCGGCATTAATCACAGGTACACTCGAAAATTCAGCCGCCACACGGGCCGCACCGTCTTTAGGGTGTCGCTGAATAATCGCATCTGTATAGCTGGAAATAATCCTCGCAGTATCCGCAAGCGTTTCACCCTTTTTCGCACTGGTATTCGCACCATCGGAAAAACCGATAACTTTCCCACCCAAACGCTGTACCGCCGTTTCAAAAGACAAACGCGTACGGGTAGACGGTTCAAAAAAGCACGATCCAATCAATTTACCCTCAAGCAAATCTTCACGAGGCTGCTTTTTTAACTTCAGGGCCGTCTGAAGCAGCAATTCGAGCTGCTCCGTCGTCAAATCTGAAATTGAAATAATATGTTGCCGATAAAGCGGATTAGGCATGACCATTCCTTCCCATAAAAAAGCCCGCAACAGGCGGGCGTCTCAAGCAAACCAATTCCATCGTTGCCCGACATCATCCCCGTCAGACAATCACAACCATGTTCCTACCACACCCATGAAATCTTCCGCATTATCGCATATTTAACAGACAGCTGCTTCTTTCGAGTTTTCAGACGGCCTGATACCTTTGCAAAATAACCCTCTGTACTCAACAGCTGAGACCCAAGCACAGGGATTCGGCTGTTTTCAGTTATTACCCAATAGAAGCCCCGCGTTGTCCAAGCTCTCATTCCCGGCCCCATACAAAGCCGCCCGTCAACCCGAACCGGCAAGCGGTTCGGCCTCGGGGCGGCGTATACGGCAGTTAACCGTCAGGCTTATTTTTTCACGGCAGGCTGGGCGGCCTTAGGCGCGGCAGAAGAAACCGTCGCCTCCGCCTTCAACTTGTTCAGCACCGCATCACCGATGCCCTTCACGTTTTTCAGCTCCTCCACCGATTTGAACGCACCGTTCTTCTGACGGTATTCCACAATCGATTTCGCCTTAGCCGGGCCGATACCGGGCAAGGCCTCCA
>NZ_JBQCXF010000483.1:0-2219 GCF_051956635.1 Neisseria sp. P0022.S010
TCATGTCCCCCAGCCGTTTCAATCAAACGGGCCCCAAAATCGGCCTGAGCGTACGCCTTGCAGAAACCCAAGCTGAAATCGAAGCCGCCCAAAGATTGCGCTATCAGGTTTTTGCCCAAGAATTGGGGGCGGAAATCGAAAGCGATGACGGCCGTGATGTCGATCCTTATGATGAGCATTGCCACCACCTGCTTGCCTTCGATGATGCAACCGGCGAAGTTATCGGCTGCTACCGCCTGATTACCGAAGAAACCGCAAAAAAAGTCGGCGGCTGGTACAGCGAGCATGAATTTGACCTTGAGCCTTTGAAAAACATTCTGCCGCAAACCGTCGAACTCGGCCGCGCCTGTACCCACCCGGACTACCGCAACGGCGGCTTGGTCATGCTGTTGTGGACCGGTTTGGTCAAATTCATGAAAGACGAAAACCTACGCTTTATGATTGGTTGCGGCAGTATCGAAATGCGCGACGGCGGCAACGATGCGGCGGGTCTGTATCATGCTTTGAAAGACAAATACCTCGCTCCGGAACAATGGCGTGTCAAACCGCTCAACCCGCTCAAATGGGACAGCATCACGCCGTCTGAAAATCCGCCTGTACCCGCACTGATCAAAGGCTATCTCAAAGCGGGCGCGTGGTTTTGCGGCGAGCCTTGCGTCGATGAAGCGTTCAACTGCGCGGATGTGCTGATCATGATGGACATCAGCCACCTTTCCGACCGCTACTTGCAGCGTTTTGCCCCTAAAACCGATTCATAATAAAAGGCCGTCTGAAACTTCAGACGGCCTGCCTAATCTTTATAAAAAAACACACACAATGACCGCCAAAATCCGTTTTATCTTCCGTATTCTCTGTATTGCCGGCTGCCTTTTGTACGGCATGGCCGAAATGTTTTTTCTGTTTCCCTTTTACAGCAGCAAACGCAAACTGCGCGCAATCCAATTATGGTCGCTGCGCGTGCTCGCTTCCTGCGGCATGAAACTGCAAACTTTCGGCACGCCGCCGCAAGAAGGCCGCGGTCAGATGCTTATCAGCAACCATATTTCATGGTTGGACATTATGGCGGTCAACGGCGCTTTTCCCGGCCGCTTTGTGGCTAAAGACGATGTGGCCAAATGGCCGGTGGTCGGTTATCTCGCCACACAAGCTCAAACGGTTTATGTCTCGCGCAACCGCGGCATCAAAGGCAATTCCGCCAAAATCGCAGGCGTAACCGAAGCACTGAAAAACGGCGATACCGTCACCATTTTCCCCGAAGGCACCAGTACCGAAGGCCGTGAAATCCTGCCGTTCAAACCGAGCTTTTTTCAGACGGCCTATGATGCAGGCGTACCGATTATTCCGGCACTCTGCCGCTATCCGAATCCGGACGGTAGCAGCCCCAATCCGCACACTGCCTACTACGGCGACATCAGCCTCTGGCAATCTATCTGTATGGTCATCAGCCAGCCTTCCAGTACGGTCGAGCTGCATTTCCTCGATCCGATTGAAGCAGGAGAAGACCGTTATGCTACCGCGCTTCATGTACACGCCCTGTTGAGCGAAAAGCAAAAACAGTTGGGCTAATCAAAAAAGGCCGTCTGAATGTTCAGACGGCCTTTTCCATTATCTTATGTCTTAAGATGAATATTGTACCGAATCGCTACCGCTTTTCTTTTGAATAAATTCAATTTTGTAGCCGTCCGGATCTTCGACAAACGCAATCACAGTCGTGCCGTGTTTCATCGGGCCGGCTTCGCGTACCACTTTACCGCCCATCTCTTTGACACGTTCGCACGCAGCGTAAGCGTCATCAACTTCAATCGCGATATGGCCGTAAGCCTCGCCCAAGTCGTAAGACTCGGTATCCCAGTTGTGGGTCAGTTCCAAAACAGTATGGTCCGCCTCATCGCCATAACCGACAAAAGCCAAAGTAAAACGGCCTTCAGGATAATCACGGCGGCGCAACAGTTGCATGTTCAATACGTTTTGATAGAAATCCAAAGAGCGTTCGAGATTGCCGACACGCAACATAGTATGAAGCAAGCGCATGATTTTGTTCCTTTCTGAATTATGTTTGGTTATGGATTATAACATATCGGGCATTTACCCTCCTCAACTTAGAAAATGCCGATACTTAAACCATGTAAAAATGAAGCGTTTCCCCTATCGCTATTTGAATTTAATTTATTAACAAGCACACCGACTGACTAAATTGCTATAATCGCCACACTTACAAC
>NZ_JBQCXF010000484.1:0-2203 GCF_051956635.1 Neisseria sp. P0022.S010
TGATATACAAGACAAATAATAAAGACCGTCTGAAACCAATTAGGGTTTCAGACGGTCTTTATTCATTCACACGATGCCTTATTCTTCAGATGCGGCTTCCGCTTCTTCTTGAACAGATTCTTCGCTCAGCGTGCCTTTGGTAGAAGGCGTTTGACCCATCATGCGCGGATCGTATTCGACTGCCATGCGCAGGGCGCGGCCGAAGGCTTTGAAAACGGTCTCGGCTTGATGATGTGCATTACGGCCGCTCAAGTTATCGATGTGCAAGGTCATCATGCTATGGTTCACAAGGCCGTGGAAAAATTCTTCAAACAAATCGACATCAAAACGGCCGATCAGGGCGCGGGTAAAGTCGATGTTGTACACCAAGCCAGGGCGGCCAGAAAGGTCGATGACTACACGGCTCAACGCTTCATCCAGCGGAACATAGGCATGGCCATAACGAGTAATGCCGGCTTTATTGCCAAGCGCTTGTTTCAAGGCCTGACCCACCACGATACCGATGTCTTCAACCGTGTGATGGTCGTCAATGTGCAAATCGCCTTTGCAGGTAATATCCAAGTCAATCAAACCATGACGCGCTACTTGGGCAAGCATGTGTTCAAGGAAAGGAACGCCGGTATCCAAGCGGTATTTGCCGGTACCGTCAAGATTGAGGCTGACGGTAATTTGGGTTTCGCTGGTATTACGGGTAACGGTAACAAAACGGCCTTCGGTTGAAACACCAGCTTCGGCTGCTTCGACAGTTTGTTTTTCCAAACGCGCCGCTTCAACCGCTGCTGCTTTTTCTTGGTCTTTGCTGTGATCACGGTTCAACCAGCCTTTGCGTTTGTGCATGCCGGATTCCAACTTCGCAGCCAGGCTCGGACGAATGCCGCGAGCAGACTCATCGCCTGCTTGTTGTCCCAAACGGCGTTTGAGCTGAGACAAAGAGGCGGAGTTTTCATAACCGCATGCGCGTGCAAGCTTGGTTAATGAGCCGGCTTCTTCAACCAGTAACAGAAAATTGGTCAAATGCAATTGAGCTTTATTCATAATGGTAGTTTCCTTGGAATCAAAGATTAGGGTAAAGGTTTTTAATAACGGCCAAAACGGCATCATTTTGCGCTGCCGAGCCTATGGTTATGCGGACACACTGTTTCAAAAGCGGATGACTGCCATGCAGTTTTTTAATCAGTATGCGGTTTTGCTTCAATGTTTCAAACAGCTCGTTCGCATCAGGGACACGAACGGTAATAAAGTTGGCTTCGCTCGGAAAAACTTGCAAACGGTTTAATTTCAGCAATTCATTCATCACGCGCGAACGCTCATTTTTTAATGTATCAATGTTTTGCTGAATGATTTGATGATGTTTCAATGAGAATTTTGCCGCCGCCAAGCTTAATTGATTCATGTTGTAAGGTGGAAGGATTTTGGCCAGTTCACCTATAATGCTTGGACTTGCCGCCGCATATCCCATCCGCAAGCCTGCAAAGCCGATTTTACTGATGGTGCGCATTACGACCAGATTTTCGACTTCGCCCGCCCACGGAAGAAAACTGTCATGATGAAACGCACCATATGCCTCATCGACAACCACAATGCCGGTAGCCGCGCGAATGATTGCCTCTACTTCTTCCCGCTTAAAGCACACACCAGTAGGGTTATTGGGATAGGCAATAAAAATTAATGATGGCTGATGTTGCTCGATAGCGGTCAAAACGGCAGGGAGATTTAAAGAAAAATCTGGATTTAAGGGAACGCCGACATATTCCATGCCATAAAGCGCGGCATTATGACGATACATAACGAAACTTGGCTCAATACCCAATACACGCGCATTTGGTTTGGCAACCAGCATAGTCAAAAATTGGATAAGCTCGTCGGAGCCGTTGCCTAACGCGATTTCCGCCTTATCGGGAATACTGAAAACCTCCCTCAATTCTTCATAAATACCGCTCTTGGCAGCATGGGGATACAAATGAATCGGTGCCTGCTTTGCCAAATCCGCCCATTCTGACAATAAAGATTCATACCCGGCGAAAGGATGATGCGGACACTCCATGGCGTCCAACTTAATAAAACCTTCCGGCAAATCGGCAACCTGATAGGCTGTCATTACTTTAATGTCATCACGGATAACATCAGCAACGCGATTCATGGTTTTCTATCCTCCTGAGATAAAGTGTTTATAATAGTAGCACAATCTTTACTAGATATATAT
>NZ_JBQCXF010000485.1:0-2199 GCF_051956635.1 Neisseria sp. P0022.S010
TTCCGAAGAAGGCAATATCCGTTCCCTGCACTTGGGCAGCGACACCATTCAAAGCTCCATGAATGTCGATCATCCGTCCGAGCTGGTGTTGTCGTACAGCCGCGCCATGATGGGTTGGCTGCTGTTTGCAGAAACCCCGCCCAAACACATCACCCAAATCGGCTTGGGCGGCGGCTCGTTTGCCCGTTGGATAGACAGCTATCTGCCCCACACCAAGCAAACCGCCATAGACATCAATCCGCAAGTCATCGCCGTGGCGCGCAGCCTGTTTGAATTGCCGCACGAAGGCGAAAATTTTGAAATTATCGAGGCGGATGGCGCGGAGTATATTAAAGTGTTCCGCCACAATACCGATGTAATTTTGGTAGATGGTTTTGACGGCGAACAGATTATCGATGCTTTGGTAGAAGAACCCTTCTTCCAAGACTGCCGCAACGCCCTCTCTCCCGACGGCGTATTTGTCACCAACTGGTGGAGCGGCGACCAGCGTTATCAACGCTTTGTCGAACGCCTGCTCAACGTATTTGACGGCCGCGTGCTCGAGCTGCCTGCCGAGAGCCACGGCAACGTTGCGGTCATGGCATTCCAAAGCAGCCCCAAAGAACAAAATCTTGATAGCCTGAAAAAACGTGCAGAAAAATTAAGCGAAAAGTACAGCTTGGACTTCAAACGAATGCTTGCCGATTTGAAAGCCAACAATCAAAACAACGGCAAGAATTTTTATCTGTAAACCGCTTCAGGCCGTCTGAAAAAACAAACAAGGATACACTCATGCTCAAACCCGACATCATTCAAATCTCCGGCCCGGCCGGTTTGCTGGAAACCATCTACCTGCCAAGCACACAAGAATCCGTCCGCGGCGTTGCCGTCATCAACCACCCCAATCCCCTGCAAGGCGGCACCAACACCAACAAAGTCATCCAAACCGCCGCCAAAGCCCTCAGCCAACTCGGTTTCCATTGCTACCTGCCCAATTTGCGCGGCGTAGGCAATAGCGAAGGCGAACACGACTACGGCCGCGGCGAAACGCAAGACTGCATTGCCGTTATCGACTATGCTCGCGCGCAACATCCTGACGCGCCACAATTCGTCTTGGCCGGTTTCTCATTCGGCGGCTACGTTTCCACCTTTGCCGCACAAGCGCGCACGCCTGATTTACTGTTGCTGATGGGCGCCGCCGTCCATCACTACACCGACCGCCCGGAACCATCCGACGTTCCCGATGTCGCCAAAACATTGATGATTCATGGCGCGGAAGACGAAGTCGTCGAAATCAACAAAGCCCTGACATGGGCAGAACCACAAGGCCTGCCTGTTGTCACCATTGCCGGCTCGTCCCACTTCTTCCACGGCAAACTCATCGTTTTACGCGATACGATTACACGGTTTGCACCGGCTTTATTAGGTTAAAATCCGCCTACAAAATAAAACAAGGCCGTCTGAACGCTTTTTCAGACGGCCTTGTTTGTATGAAACCTTTATTATCTAAATATCAGGCTCAAGTATTCAAAAATCCATCAAGGATTTCTGCTTAACACATCAATCCTGAGTCAACCAATACTGCAAACCAATCAAAGTCTTACCATCTTTGATTTCATCGTTTGCCAATGCATTGCGCACCTCTTCCTTACTCATCAGGACGGTTTCTGTAATTTCATCCTCATCGTTGCTTAACTCGCTGCCCAAACGCACACCTTGCGCTTGGTAGAGATACATTTTTTCATCGCAAAAACCGACTGCAGTATAAAAGGAGTACAACAGTTTGGCGCTGTCGGCGACATATGGCGTTTCTTCCGCCAACTCACGCAAAGCGCATTCGGCAGGATCTTCGTCCGCCACATCCAATTTACCCGCCGGCAATTCCAACGTCGCCTGATCAGCGGCATAACGCCATTGGCGCACCAAAACAACTTTACCGTCTTCCGTTTCCGCCAATACACACGCAGCACCCGGATGACGGATCACAACCCGTTGGCTTTCATTGCCGTTGGGCAGGCGCACCCGATCACGGCTAATGGTAACAAAAGAGCCTTCGTAGATTGGCTCGCTGCTTAATTTAGTTTCCTTCAAATCCATTTTTTACCTCATTTCCAAATTATTAAATATTAAAGGCCGTCTGAAATTTTACAGAAATAAACTCAGAGGATGCCTTTTCTAATAGTTACCGCTGATGTCGTTGTTGCAAACGCTCCGTATGTG
>NZ_JBQCXF010000486.1:0-2197 GCF_051956635.1 Neisseria sp. P0022.S010
ATCAATACCCCAACCCTATTTTCATTTATAATGCCTTTCAATACTTCAGGATCAAGCCCGAATCATCCAGTTTTCCTCTATAAGAGCCAGCTCTCTTATTAAATGATTTTTCTTTCCTCTTGATGTGTGTGTGTTTGGGTGTGGCCGAAAGCCACCCCCTTTTTTTTATACCTACCCCCCCTTTAAGGCCGTCTGAAAACTTTCAGACGGCCTTTCCTTTCCCCTCACAAAAATAGTATAAAATCCCCTTATCGTTCAAACCACAAACTCCAAATACCATGGTCAATAAACTCACTCCCCCTCCAAGCCTGCCCGATCCGCAAGACCTACGTGCCGTTATCGCTTACAACATGCGCCTCTACCGCGTTAATCACGGTTGGTCGCAAGAAGAACTGGCGCGCCAATGCGGACTTGACCGTACCTACGTTTCCGCCGTTGAGCGCAAACGCTGGAACATCGCCCTTTCCAACATCGAAAAAATCGCATCCGCGCTTAAAATTGCTCCTTACAAACTCCTCCTTCCGCCGCAAGAAATGCTCCGTCAAATGACCGAGCCTGCCGATACCCAAGCCTAATTCACAGCCAGATACCATCATGACCGCCGCCCAACAAGCCATCCAAACCTACCAGCAGCAAAAAGCCGCAGCAGAAACTGCCTACCGCCAAAACAACCGCCCTACCGTTTATTTCCGCGACCATATCGCCGCTGCCGAAACCCTGCTGCAAAGCCTCTGGCAAATCCACTTCCCCGACAGCAACGACATCAGTCTCATTGCCATCGGCGGCTTTGGGCGCTGCGAACTCTATCCCCATTCCGACTGGGACTTAGCAATTATTTCCTCCACTCCTTTTTCAGACGGCCTGCAACAGCAAACCGCCCAATTTATCCAAACCCTTTGGGACGCACGCCTCAATCCCGCCATCAAAAGCGGCAGCATAGAAGAAATCCTCCAAAGTACCCAAAACGACATTACCGGCGAAACCGCCTTTCTAGAAGCACGCCACCTACAAGGCAATGCCAATCTTACCGCCCAACTTCTAAACAAACTCAACACACGCCGCGACACAGCCGCCTTTATCGAAGCCAAACTCCTCGAAATGGAGCAACGCCATACCAAATCCCAAGGCACAGGCGCACAACTCGAACCCAACATCAAAACCTGCCCCGGCGGCCTGCGCGACATCCACACCCTGATTTGGACAGCCAAAGCACAAGGCATAGACAGCAACCCCACCGCCCTCGTTACCGCCGGCGTCCTCACGCGCACCGAAGCCGGCATGCTGGCCCATGGCTACCGCCGTCTCGCCAACATCCGCATCCACCTCCACCTTACCGCCGACCGCCCTGAAGACAGACTGCTTTTCGACTACCAGTCCCAAGTTGCCGAAAGCTTAGGCTATACCCAACCCGACATCCGCGGCAGAAGCGAAGCCCTGATGCATACCTTCTACCGCGCCACCAAAGCCATCAAACAACTCAACGGCATCCTCATTCCGGTTCTCAAAAACCATCAAACCTCCAGCCGTCCCCAACATATCCACCCCATCGACAGCCGCTACAAACGCATCGGCCACCAAATCGCCGCCAACGACCTTGCCCTGTTCGAGCAAAATCCCGAACACATCTTCACCATCATTCAAACCATGCAGGAGCAAAACATCACCACCATCGAACCGCAAACCCTGCGTGCATGGTGGGCATCCACACGAAAAATCAACGCCCGTTTCACCCAAAATCCAGAAAACCGCCGCCGCTTTATCCAATTCTTCAAACACGGCACCGGCCTTACCCAAACCCTCCGTTTTCTCAACCTCTACGGCGTACTTGGCCGCTATCTCCCCGCATGGGAAAAAATCACCGGCCTGCTCCAACACGACCTCTTCCATATTTACCCCGTAGACGACCACATCCTGACCGTCGTCCGCAATATGCGCCGTCTCGCCATCGAAACCCACAGTCACGAAATGCCCGAGGCCAGCGCCATCATGCAGGCCTACCCAAGACCGCATGTCCTCTACACCGCCGCCCTGCTGCACGACATCGCCAAAGGCCGTGGCGGCGATCACGCCAAAGAAGGCATCAAAGACGCACAACAATTCGCCGCCAACCACTACTACACCGAAGAAGAAAGCCACCTCCTCGCATGGCTGGTTGAAAACCACCTGCTCATGTCCACCGTTGCCCAAAAAGAAGACA
>NZ_JBQCXF010000487.1:0-2171 GCF_051956635.1 Neisseria sp. P0022.S010
CTGGAACCAACAAAACGTCGTCGAAAGTATAGGCTTTTTCTACAATACGCATGATGCTCGGTCTTTCAGTTTGTGCAAGATGCACGGCATTATATCACACCGGCTTGATGCTAACATTGGCAATACATGTTTTAACGTTATTTTTTTACATCATTTGATCTGAGGTACAAAAATATGCCAACGCATTGCAGTTTCAAGTAAAATAGGTTGGATGAGAACATCATTTACATAAGGGAAACCCATGAAATCTTCCGTACTCAAAACCTGTCTGACAGCAGCCCTTCTCTCTTCCGCCGCCCTGACCGGCGCGGCCGAGGTTTACACTTGGAAAGGCGCATCGGGCAACAGCTATTCCGATACGCCAAACCGCCTGCAACCGAAGCGTTCCGGCGTGGTCAACATCCGCACGCACAACGTCAAACCTGCCGTTGCGCCTGCTGTTGCGGCATCTGAGCCGGTTGCCGAGCAGCCCAACGAACAGGTTGCGGAACAAAACAAACAAATCGAAGAGCGCAATAAAAAAATCGAAGAGCAAAACCGCCAAAACAAGCTGGAAAACTGCAAAATCGCTAAAATCAACCGCCAAGTCGCCGAAAGCGCACGCTTGGCCAATCGCGACAGCCTAATTAAACAATACCAAAACGACGTCAATAAATACTGCAATTAAGCTCACGAATAACAATATCAAAAAGGCCGTCTGAAATTTAATTTCAGACGGCCTTTATTTTTTAGTCCATCAATAATACAACTGAACCAACAACAAGCCGATGGCCAGACTAAATGCCATGCTCAACAGGCCTGGAATCATGAAGCTATGGTTGAAGATGAATTTGCCGATTTTGGTCGAGCCGGTTGTATCAAAGTCGATAGCGGCAATAATCGGACCGTAGTTCGGAATGAAGAAATAGCCGTTTACCGCAACAAATGTGCCGATAATGATGGGCGCAGGAATCCCCAGTTTGATGGCGATTGGGAACAGCGTCGCCACTGTCGCGCCTTGGCTGTTGACCAATACCGACAAGACAAACAGGGCAAAGGCAAAGGTCCACGGTGCAGATTCAACCAAATGGCTGACGGTCGATTCCACTTCTGTTAAGTGGCCGCTCATCAAGGTATCGCCCAACCAAGCCACGCCAAACACCGCAATCACGGCACGCATACCGGCATGGAATACCGAACCTCGAGTAATCGCATCGCCATTGGGTTTACACGCCAAAATAATCAGTGCAGAAGCAGACAACATCACGATTTCAATCGTATGTGCCATGCCCATAGGCTTGATCGCGCCATCGTGTTCAAAAGCCGGACGCAGCTCAGGCAGCGCACCCATTACTACCACCAGCAATGCCGCAGTCAAGAAAATACCAACCGACAATTTGGCTTTCGGCGAAATAGCGACATCGTTTTTTTGTTCCTCCACATCGATATATTCTTTCACATAGTTTGGGTCTTTCAGCAAAGCCTGATAATGCGGATCGTCTTTCAATTCTTTGCCCAGTTTGTTTACGAACACGCAAGCCAAACCGATACCCAAAATCGTGGACGGAACGGTAACTTTCAACACATCCGCCATCGTGATGTGTTGCGGCTCAAGCATGGTAACGCAGGCAACAACGGCGGCGGCAATCGGGCTGGCGACAATCGCAAATTGGGAAGCGATAACCGCCATCGTCAGCGGACGGGAAGGACGGATGCCATTGCGACGGCTGACTTCGGCAATCACGGGCAAGACCGAGTAAGCCACATGGCCCGTACCTGCCAAGACGGTAAAGGTATAAGTTACCGCCGGCGCGATAAAGGTGATGTATTTCGGATTGCGGTGCAACACGCGCGTGGCAATCTTAATCATATAGTCCAAACCGCCGCTGGCCTGCATCGCCGCCGCGGCAGACACTACCGCCATAATCATCAGCATCACATCAATCGGCGGGCTGGTCGGTTGAAGATGAAAACCAAAAGACAATACGGCTAAGCCGATACCGCCGAGCACGCCCAAACCAATCCCACCAACCTGCGCACCAATCAGGATACACAGCAGCACAATGGCAAACTGGATAAAAAACATAGTTGACATAACAACTCCCAAAATCCGGCCTTAACCGAAATAAAATTAGAAACACTCGAATTATAGAGCAAACCCTCTTTCCTAACCATACTTTACCGAACTATAC
>NZ_JBQCXF010000488.1:0-2166 GCF_051956635.1 Neisseria sp. P0022.S010
GAGAATGGCTTACAGCCTATTCTGAAAAAATATACTGAATTTCCTTTTGATTTAGTGTTATGTTTCAGGTGTTTAGAAAAAGATAGCGGCTGGAAATCTAAATCTCGATATTCAAAAGAAGATAATTATAATGCCCTTGGATTTGACATTGTTGTTTCTGAAGAAGATTTTATACCCATTAAAAAAGATATAGATGCACAAAGAAAGATACTAGGTAAGGAGTTTTATCGATATTTTTTTGAAACCATGAAGAAAAAAGAAAGACAATTTCCTATACTTAAAAAAATTAACCCTAATTTCTTATATGATGTTAAAAAATGGTTATTGGAAAATAAATGGATAGATGCTATTAGTGAATCATAGCAAGCCGTAGCCCGGACAAAACCTTCAGTCCTGACGTAGGGTGTGTGCGGTAAGCACGCACGCGGTTTCTGTTTTTCAGACGACCTCACTATCTTCTTTGAGGTCGTCTGAAACATTTGTTCTTTAACAATCTCATTGGCAGTTGACATAGAGGTCGTCTGAAAACCAACTTTCAGACGGCCTTTGTTGCACCGTACTTAGGACTTAAAGAACTTTACTACTTAACAGCTGCTAAAGATGGTTTCTATCCTGTAATGGAATGGGGTAAGCGTAAGCCTGTAGGTAAGGTTTGGTTGAAAAAAGGAGATATTTGGAAAATTGGAGAAACACGGAATGTTAAGAATGGGATTCAAAGACGATATTCTCAAGCATGGCTGCGAAGAAATGATTTGATATATAAAAGAGTGATGAAGGGACCTAAAATTAAGATGAGAATATGGGAGCGTCTGAAAATTCTTAAATATATTAAACGAAGAGGAAAATTACCCCCTGGTAATAAATGTAAACATTAATAAAAGGAAAGAATATGTTATTTGCAACATGTGATTATCCATCGTGGACAAAAGTAGATAAAATTTGTGATGAATTTTATGGAGTAGAACCAATTATTAAAAAGTATCCTATACCATTTTCTATCGGGTTTTGTTTTAGATGCTTGGAGAAGGATAGTGGTTGGAAATCAAAGTCTAGATTTTCTAAAAAGGATAATGATTTAGGATTTGATATTGTCGTATATGAGGAGGATTTTATTCCTATTAAGAAAGATATTAATGCTCAAAAAAAAATTATTGGAACTGAATTCAACGATTACTTTTTTGATATAATGAAAAAATATGAAAAAAAGTTCCCAGAACTAAAGGAAATTAATCCTAAGTTTCTTTTAGAAATAGAAAAATGGCTCATCGAAAATCAATGGATTGAACCTATTGAAAAAGCGTAGGTTAGTTTGAAGCCAACCAAAGTTTAAGGTCGTCTAAAAACAACTTTCAGACGACCTTTAATATGTGGTAGTTTAATTACTATGCCTATGACGCATTTAGTAACCTGATTTACCACTAAATCAGCATATCAAGAGAGATGACCGACATCCACGGCAATCTGTTATGGTACGGCGAATACACCGCTTGGGGTCGTCTGAAAAAGGACGGGCGGGTTTACAAGGATGCACATCAGCTGTTCAGATTGCAAAACCAGTATTATGATGAAGAGACCGTGCTGCATTACAATCTGTTCAGGTATTACGAGCCTGAGGCCGGGCGGTTTGTGAATCAGGATCCGATTGGGTTGTGGGGTGGGGCGAATTTGTATTCATTTGCACCTAATGTAGCCACATGGACAGATACTTTGGGATTGAAACAAAAATGTAGCTCTTGTAATTCAGCTGCTACTGAAACAAGTATTAGGGTTTATAGAAAAGATATTTCGTTAACTGGTGAGGATAAGTATGGACATTGGTGGGTTGAGTTAGGTCCAAATGAAAGTTATGGCTGGTGGCCTAGTAAGGGAGTAGGATTGTCTGAGACAATCTTTGGTGTGCCTGGTGATTTGAATGGACAGTCAACTCTTGGTGGAACTTCAACAATGGATCCACACCATGGTGATAGGAGTAAAGGGGTGAATGTATTTAAAGTAATTTTCCCTAGAGGAAAGACAGAGGAAGAAATTAAACAAGCTATCAGAGATTATGCCAAAAATTATTCGGGAAACTGGAGTTGGCCAGCAGGCCAAGATTGTCACTCCTTCCAAGAGAGCTTTATAAAAAAATTAGGTTTAAAATTGGAGAAAATAAAATGAAAAAGTTAC
>NZ_JBQCXF010000489.1:0-2165 GCF_051956635.1 Neisseria sp. P0022.S010
CGTCTAGGCTGATTTGGTGCAGGTGTCCGCTGCCGTAGTACAGGTAATCGATATGGCGGCCGTCGGGCAGGATGGTGCGGATGCGGTTGCCCAACGGGTCGTATCGGTAGCCTACGGTGGCGCTTTGGCCGTTGTGGACGGTGGTTTCGCCGATGAGGCGGTCGAGTTCGTCGTAGGCGAGTTCGACGCTGCTGTGTTGGTTGCGGGCTTTGGTCAGGTTGCCGGTAATGGGGTCGTATTCGAAACGGGTGCGGCTGATGCCTTCGTCTTTGCTTTGTCCGTTGCGGCCGGAGACTTTGCGGCTTTGTTTTTCGATCAGTTGGCCGAGGATGTTGCGTTTGAACCGGTGGATGTGCCAAGTCTCGGGACGCTCTTTCAGACGACCTTCATGATTGCTTTGGCCGTATTCGGTCTGTTGAACCAGTTGTCCGGCGGCATCGTAGCCGTAGGCGGTGATTTTGCCGTCCCAGCCGGTTTCTTGGATCAGGTTGTCGGTCGGGTCGTAATCGAGACGGTAGGTTTCGCCGTTTTCATTGGTGAGGACGGTCAGACGGCGGGCTTTGTCGTAGGCGTAGGCGAAGGTATGGCCCAGCGCGTTGGTGCGTTTGAGCGGCAGTCCGTCCACTGCGAGTTCGTAGGCGGTTTTGGCGCCGAGTCCGTCGATGTGGGCGGTCAGACGGTTGAGGCGGTCGTATTCGAAGGTTTCGTGACTGCCGTCGGGATAGTCGGTACGGACGGGGTTGCCCGCTGCGTCGTAGTGGTGGCGGGTGGTATGGCCCAGCGCATCGGTAACGGTTTCAAGATCGCCGTATTCGGTGTAACCGAAGCGGGTGGTATGGCCCAGCGCATCGGTAACGGTTTCAAGATCGCCGTATTCGGTGTAACCGAAGCGGGTGGTTTCGCCGGTACAGTCGGTAAAGCAGACGAGTTGGTCGAGGGTGTCGTAGTGTAGGCGGTAATCCTGCCTGCGGGATCGTTGACGGTAACCGGTAGGTTGAGGGTTTCGTGGTAGTCGATTTGGGTGCTGCTGCCGTCCGGCGCAGTGATGGCGATGACGTTGCCTTCGGTATCGTAGAGATAGCGGGTTTCGCGTCCGAGCGGGTCGCGTTCTACGGTAATGCGGCCGTAGCTGTCGCGTTCGCTGTCGCTGCGCTGTCCGTCGGCGTCGATGCGGTAGACGAGTTCGCGGTTTTCGTCGAAACCGTACACTTCCGTCCGCCCCAATGCGTCGGTAACGACGGTATGGTCTTTGCGGTAGTCGAACGTCCATTCTTCGCCGAGGTTGTTGCTGCTTTTGAGCACTTTACCGTCGGCGTCGTAACGGTCGTATTCGTAGCGGGACACCAGTCCATCGGGCTGGCTGTGTTCGACCATGATGTGGTTGCGGTAGGCGAAACCGCGCAGTTTTTTGCCGTCGCGTCCGTAAACGGCGGTCAAATCGCCGTAGCCAAAATCGACTTCGGCAAACAGCAGCCGTGCGCCGCCTTCGGGTGAGGCGATTTGGTAGAGGTCGTCTGAAAGTTGGTTTTCAGACGACCTCTATGTTAATTGTTAATGAGATTGTTAAAGAACAAATAATTCAGACGACCTCAAAGAAGATAGTGAGGTTGTCTGAAAAGCGGAAACCGCGTGCGTGCGTACTGCACATATCCTACAGCAGGACTGAAGGTTTTGTGCGGGCTACGGCTTGCTACATACGCCACGTCAAAATTGGAAGTTTCACACAGGCTAAAACCTGTGAGTTGCTAGGACAGCACCATTCGAGATATCAACTTCCCAAGTATCTGAAATCAACCCTTTGTAATTGGACTCAACAATAAAATGTTCGTCGTCTATCCAATGAAAATTCAAGCTATACCATATATCGATATAAGATGGTTGTTCTGTCAGCAATGTACCCTGCTTAACTATTTCCCCTTTTTTATCAGATGTTGTCCAAGTAATTTTAAAGTAGTGTTGATCGCAATATGCCCATAAAGACAAATATTGTTTTCTGTTCGGACTTAGCTTGCGCTTTTTGATTTGTCTTTTAAAGGTTAGATCGGAAGTTAAGCAACTTTGGTAAGCTTCTTCCAATGGTTCCGTATCCCAATTGTAATCAGCAGCAATATCTAGCATTCCCTGATGAATAACTTGTAATCCCATGAACTTTCTATCTTCCTCAT
>NZ_JBQCXF010000490.1:0-2151 GCF_051956635.1 Neisseria sp. P0022.S010
TTGCCGATCAGGCTGTCGTAGTAAGGAGGGATGCGGTAGCCTTGGTAGATGTGGCTGTCGACGCGGATGCCGAAGCCGCCGGGCAGGTGGCAGCTTTCAATCAGGCCCGGGCTTGGAATGAAGTTGTACGGGTCTTCGGCATTGATACGGCACTCAAACGCGTGGCCTTCGACTTGAATGTCTTCCTGTTTGTATTGCAAAGGCAGGCCGGATGCGATGCGCAATTGCTCTTGGACGATGTCCACGCCGGTGATGAGTTCGGTAACCGGATGCTCAACCTGAACGCGTGTGTTCATCTCGATAAAGAAGAATTCGCCATCTTCGTACAGGAATTCAAACGTACCTGCGCCGCGATAGCCGATGCGTTTGCAAGCGTCGGCACAGGCTTTGCCGATTTTGGCGCGTTCTTCTTCAGTGATGAACGGGGCCGGTGCTTCTTCGATGACTTTTTGGTGGCGGCGCTGCATGGAGCAGTCGCGCTCGGCGAGGTAGATGGCGTTGCCGTGTTCGTCGGCAATCACTTGGATTTCGACGTGGCGCGGACGTTGCAGATAGCGTTCCATGTAAACCATCGGGTTGCCGAATGCCGCGCCTGCTTCGGCTTTGGTCATTTCGACAGACTGGAGGAGGTCTTCTTTTTTCTCGACGACGCGCATACCGCGACCGCCGCCGCCGCCGGAGGCTTTGATAATGACGGGATAACCGACTTTATCGGCGATTTTGAGGATTTCTTCGCCGTCGTCCGGCAATGCGCCGTCAGAGCCGGGAACGCAAGGCACGCCGGCTTCGATCATGGCGTGTTTGGCGGATACTTTGTCGCCCATTAGACGGATGGTATCGGCTTTAGGGCCGATGAAGACAAAGCCGGATTGTTCGACTTGTTCGGCAAAATTGGCGTTTTCGGCGAGGAAGCCGTAGCCGGGGTGGATGCCGTCGGCTTCGGTGACTTCGGCAGCTGCGATGAGGGCCGGGATGTTGAGGTAGCTTTGTGCGGATGCGGCAGGGCCGATGCACACGGATTCGTCGGCGAGTTTGACGTGCAGGCTGTCTTTGTCGGCTTCGGAATGGACGGCGACGGTGGCGATGCCCATTTCACGGCAGGCACGCAGGACGCGCAGGGCGATTTCGCCCCGGTTGGCGATCAATACTTTTTTCAGCATGATAATCTTTCCGGATGGTTCAGACGGCCTCAGCGGCCGCCTAATGCGTTGCGGATTTTTTGGTCGGTTTTGTATTGGCTCAAAGCGTAAACCGACCACATGGCTGCCGGTATCCAGCCAACCAGCGTACATTGCAGAATCAGACAGATGATGCCTGCAAACGGACGGCCGATGGTGAAAAACTGAAGCCATGGCAAGAAAATAGCCAAAATCAGACGCATGGTTTGTCCTTGATGAACAGAAAAAGGAATTTCAGACGGCCTTAAAGATAAAGGCCGTCTGAAAAAACGGATTATTCAATGATGAAGAGCGGCTCGCCGTATTCGACCGGAGTACCGTTTTCAACCAGAATTTCTTTAACGACACCGGATTTCTCGGCTTCGATTTCGTTCATCAGCTTCATGGCTTCGATGATGCACAAAGTATCGCCGGCTTTGACTTGTTGGCCGACTTCGACGAAAGCGGCGGCGTTCGGGCCGGGGGCACGGTAGAACGTACCGACCATAGGCGATTTTTGCGCGTTGGACAAATCGCGAGCGGCAGGGGCGGCGGCCGGAGCGGCTGCAGCCGGAGCAGCGGCAGGTGCGGCAACCGGAGCTGCGGCAGGTGCCGGAGCAGCATAAACAGGAGCTGCGGCGGCAGTGGTACGCGTAATGCGGACTTTTTCTTCGCCTTCGGTAACTTCAATTTCTGCAATGCCTGATTCTTCGACCAAATCAATCAGTTTTTTTAATTTACGCAAATCCATTGCTTTTCCTTTTTTGCGCGGCATATAAAGTGCATATTAGGTATGCGCCGCAGTGGTTTTAGATGATTTCCTGATACGTCGGAAGGCAGGTTTGCCATCCGGCGTTTAAATAATGTCGGAACAGGGCGGAGCCTGAAAAATGAATCCGGTTATTTTCCCGAACTTGTCGGTAAATGTCCAGTAAAAGATAGAAAAAAGGCGTTTTTCGGCGAAAAAAGAAAGGAACGCTGATTTTCGTTAAAA
>NZ_JBQCXF010000491.1:0-2144 GCF_051956635.1 Neisseria sp. P0022.S010
TCGGAAACCTAATATCTTAAAAATAATAAAAAGACGGAAATAGCGGCAGTACGCCACCCTTCCGGTTTGTTTGCAAAGCATCATGTTGCCTAAATAGCAAAAAAAGGTCGTCTGAAAACCAGATTCCGTTTTCAGACGACCTTGTCGGTTAGGTGACTGCTATTTGGCAGCTTTGACTGCGGCGGTTTCGGCAATCAAGTCAAGGAAGACCAGCGGCTCTTTGCCGATATTTTTCAACGCATGGGACTGACCCGGACGGGCGATGGTGATGTCGCCGGCGCCGACTGGGGTCTGTTTGCCCGTGCTGTCGGTGAACACGCCTTTGCCCGATACGATGATGTAAACGTCTTCGTTGTCGGTGTGTTTGTGTTCGCCGATGGATGCGCCCGGCGGCAGGGTCAGCCAGCCGATTTCTCTAAACGCGTCTTGTGCGGCGGTCTGGTGACGGGTGAAGGCGAAACTGCCGAGCAACGGGCCTTTGCCTCCGGCTGCGTTTTCGCGATTCCACACTGCCAAGTCGGCTTTTTTATACACTTGGACGCTGCGGTCGGTCGGTTTCGCCTGTTCCGCAGCTTGAACGCTGGCGGTCGTGCCGAGCAGAAAGGCGACGGACAATACGGCAAATAGCGGTTTCATCATGGTTCTCCGTTTGTTGGGTTGTGTCAGAAGATGATGCGGTTCCGTTTTCAGACGACCTGCGGAGGCGATGGCTTTGCCCTGCAGGTGTCCAAGTTTATTTTACGTTGCGCAGATAGTTCAGCAACAGGGGAACGGGGCGGCCGGTTGCGCCTTTTTCGCTGCCTGATTTCCATGCCGTACCCGCGATGTCGAGGTGCGCCCACGGGTAGTCTTCGGTGAAGTAAGACAGGAAGGTGGCGGCGGTAATCGTGCCTGCGCCGGGTGTGCCGATGTTGGGGATGTCGGCGAAGTTGGATTTGAGTTGGTCTTTGTAGGTTTCAAAGAGCGGCAGTTGCCATGCTTTGTCGTCCACGTTGCGGGAAGCGGCCAGCAGGCTGTCGACCAAATCCTGATTGTTGCCCATCACGCCGCTGACGTCATGACCCAAGGCGATGATACACGCGCCGGTCAGGGTGGCGACGTCGATGACGGCTTTGGGCTTGAACTGCTCGGCGTAAGTGAGCGCATCGCACAAAATCAGACGACCTTCGGCATCGGTGTTCAACACTTCAATCGTCAAGCCTTTCATGCTTTTCACGACGTCGCCCGGTTTGTTTGCCGCGCCGGAAGGCATGTTTTCGCAAGTGGCGACAACGGCGACGAGGTTAATCGGCAGTTGCAGTTTGACGGCGGCGCAGAAGGTACTGATGACGGTTGCCGCGCCGCACATGTCGAACTTCATTTCGTCCATGTTCAGGCCGGGTTTGAGGGAAATGCCGCCGGTGTCGAAGGTAATGCCTTTGCCGACCAATACTACAGGCGCGGCTTCTTTGTCGGCTGCACCGAAATAGCTCAATTCGACCAAATATGGGTCTTCGACGCTGCCTTTGGCGACAGACCAGAACGAACCCATGTTTTCTTTGATGTAGTCTTTTTCAATGATTTTGGCGTGTGCGCCCAATTTTTCGGCTTCGGCTTTGGCGGTACGCGCGAGGAATTCAGGCGTGCATTCGTTGGGTGCGGCATTGCCCAAGTCGCGGCAGAGGCTTTGTCCGTAAACCTGCGCTTCGGCAACGCGCAGGGCTTCTTTGACGGCGGCTTCGTGTGCGCTGTGGAACACGGCTTCTGCAAATTTGGCCGGTTTGGCTTCTTTTTTGTAGCGGTCGAAACGGTAGGCGGCATTGCTGAACGCTATCGCAAACGCTTCGGCAACGGCTGCTGCTTGCGCTTCTTCAAAGGCGTGAACGTCCACATTGACCGTTTCTTGATTTTGCGCCCATTTGGCGGCTTCGGCTGCGGCTTTGTTCAGCGCGGCGCGGTCGGTTTTTTCGAGGCGGGCAACGGCAATGGCTTGCAAACCGTTGTCCGTCGGGATTTTGGTGTCGGCGAAATTTTGACCTTCTTCAAGGGAAGCGAAGAGGGCGAGGGCAGTCGGGTTGCTCAGTTGCGATGCTTCGGCGCAGACAAATAATTGCGCACCTGCCTGTTGAGCCTGCAAAGTTTCGGCTTTTGTGCTAAATTTCACG
>NZ_JBQCXF010000492.1:0-2144 GCF_051956635.1 Neisseria sp. P0022.S010
GCCTGCAGCACGGTGCGCAAATCTTTACAAACTACTGTTTGTCTTGCCACTCTGCAAGCGGTATGCGCTTCAACCGTCTGAAAGACATCGGTTTGACTGAAGATGAAATCAAGAAAAACCTGATGTTTACAACAGACAACGTTGGTGATGTCATGGTAGCGGCAATGGATCCGAAAGATGCCTCCAAATGGTTGGGTGCGCCTCCGCCGGATTTGACCCTGATTGCCCGTTCTAAAGGTGCAGACTATCTGTACGCCTATATGCGCGGCTTCTATAAAGACCCAACTCGTCCGACCGGTTGGAACAATACTGTTTTGGCCGGTGCGAGTATGCCTCACCCATTGTGGGATCAACAAGGTGTTCAAGCCGTTGAGTTGGATGCCAAAGGTCAGCCCGTTATGATTAAAGACGAGCATGGTAACCTGACTCCTAAGTTGTATTGGGAATCTACCGGTCTGCACAGCCGTCGCCTGCCTAACGGTAAAGTAATCCAAAAAGAGTACGATACTTATGTACGCGACTTGGTGAACTACTTGGTGTACATGGGTGAGCCTGCTCAGTTGCAACGCCACCGCATCGGCTACATGGTTCTGGCATTCCTGTTTGCGGTAATGCTGCGATTGGCTTACTTCCTGAAAAAAGAATTCTGGAAAGACGTTCACTAATTCTTTTGAATCAAAAAGGCAAACCTGTTTCAGGTTTGCCTTTTTTGTTTGTGAAATTGGTTTATGCAAAAATAATGTAAATTTTAAAATTACTTAATATAAACAATATGATATGTTAAATTTCTGGATTAGGTGTTTGAAATTATGTATAATTCTGTCTGAATTTTTATAAGGCTTAAGGCCGTCTGAAAAGATTTATCAGGAGTAAAAAATTATGATGACATTGTATTCAGGTATTACTTGTCCATTCAGCCAGCGCTGCCGTTTTGTGCTGTACGAAAAAGGTATGGATTTTGAAATCAAAGATGTGGACGTGTTCAATAAACCTGAAGACTTGGCTTTGATGAATCCGTATAACCAAGTACCGGTTCTGGTTGAGCGTGATTTGATTTTGCACGAATCAAACATTATCAACGAATACATTGACGAGCGTTTCCCTCATCCTCAGTTGATGCCGGGCGATCCTGTTATGCGCGGTCGCGGCCGTTTGGTACTGTACCGTATGGAAAAAGAATTGTTCAGCTTGGTGCAAGTGTTGGAAAACCCTGAATCTACCAATAAAGAACAAGCTAAAGCACGTGAAGCCATTGGCAATGGTTTGACACTGTTGGCGCCGTCTTTTACTAAAAATAAATACATCTTGGGCGATGACTTTTCTATGATTGATGTTGCCTTGTCTCCGCTGTTGTGGCGTTTGGACTATTACGACATCAAACTGGGTAAATCTGCTGCGCCTTTGTTGAAGTACGCTGAACGTATTTTCCAACGCGAAGCCTTTATTGAAGCATTAACGCCGGCTGAAAAAGCCATGCGCCGCTAAAGGACGAACCTATGGCAACTTCAACCAAACCGTATTTGTTGCGTGCTTTGTATGAGTGGTGCTTGGATAATAACCAAACACCGCACATCGTGGCTTGGGTAAATGAACATACCCGTGTGCCGATGCAGTATGTGCGCGATAATGAAATTGTTTTAAATATTGGTCCTACCGCCAGCCATAACTTGAATATCGACAACGAATGGGTCAATTTCTCTGCCCGTTTTTCCGGCGTAGCGCACGAGATTTGGATTCCGGTCGGTCATATTGTCAGTATATTTGGTCGCGAAAGTGGAGAGGGTATGGGTTTTGAGGTAGAACCATATCAGCCTGCTTCTGTTGAAGCTGCGGTGGCCGAAGATACAAAAGCTGAATCTGCGGAAGAAAAACCGAAAAAAGTATTGAAGCTTGTGAAGTAATTAAAAGATAAAAGGCCGTCTGAAATGTTTCAGACGGCCTTTATTGATTAGTTATTGAAATGGCAAAATTAATGAGCAATCAGTTATTAATTAAGCCAAACAAAAAAGCCCTTGTATTTAACAAGAGCTTTTTTGTTTAGTGGTGGAGGTAAGCGGGATCGAACCGCTGACCTCTTGCATGCCATGCAAGCGCTCTACCAACTGAGCTATACCCCCGAAATTTGGTGGCGAATCAGGGATTCG
>NZ_JBQCXF010000493.1:0-2139 GCF_051956635.1 Neisseria sp. P0022.S010
TGAGGTTGCTGTTGTCGATTTTTTCCGAAGAGATGCCGTTTTTCAGAATGCTGTCCATATCGATGCCGTGCCATGCGCCGTTGGTAATATCGAGGAGCAGGCTGCCGTTTAGGGCTTGTATCATTTGGGCACGGTCGTTGCCGGTGGTTTTAATGTCGATAACGGCATCGCCGCTGCCGCTAAAGCTGTGGAAACCGAACAGGTCTTGCAACAGCGGCTGAATTTGTATGCCTTTTGCGTTTTGCTGAAGGTGGTAGGAAGCAGGTTGGGTCGCCGCAATACTCAGGCCTCCCTCAGTTTTGCCGCCATAAAGCCCGGCTTTGAAACGGTGCAGGGCGATATGTTCTTTATCGGCGGTGAGCAGGGATTCGACGTTTTCTAATTGCAGGCCGGCGGTTTGAATGCTGCCGATTTGGAGGTTGGCCTCAATGTCGGGCAACCAGGATTTGGCCAGCAGGGAAGGAAGGTTTAGTGATGGCTGGGTTTTCAGATCTTCCAAGTAAGGGGTCAGATTGAGTTTTTGTAAGGCAATACCGGCGTCAAGGTGCGGACGCGGTTGGGCATCGCGTTGGTATTTAAAGGCTAAGGCAAGGGCTTGTCTGTCAAATGCGCCTTTCAGACGGCCTTCCCATGTATTGAGGCTGAAATTGGCCTGTCCTTCGAGTGTACTGATGAATCTGGGGCGGGGAAGGCGGTTGATGGTGTCTTGCAGGGTGCTGAGGTGCAGTTTGGGCGCATCAATGCCTTTGCCTTTTTGCCAAACCAATGGACTGGAAAAGGTAAAGTTGGTTTGGAGGCGGTCGTTTTTATGGCTGCCTTTGAGTTCAAAATTAGCGGCGGTCAAAACGGTTGGATAGAGGTTGGTTTTGTCCAGTTTGAATGAACCATCCCATTGGTTGTTTTCACTGCCGGCAGTCAATGCGCCGTTGAGTGTGTTGAGGTGCAAATAGCCGTTTTTGAATTGCAAGAGGGGAGAGCGTGCGTTGATATGCAAGTTTTGGTAGCCGCTTTCGGCTTGCAGATTGAAGTCGCGGAAAAGGGCGGTTTGGTTTTGCCAATTAAGGCTGCCTGCGATTTGGGCATCCAGCTTATTTTTGAATAATACGGTTTGCAGGTTTAATTTGAGGGCGGGGACGCTCCAGCCGACATCATCTTGTACAAGATGGCCGACGCCTTGCCAACTGATGGGGTTGCCGATGTTTTGCAGTGTGCCGCTGATATCGAATGGACGGCCGTCTGAATCGGCTCTGCGCAGGGAAAATTGCAGATCGTTTAAGGCAATATCTTGCTCTTTATTGTGATAGCGGATGCTGCCGCTATTGATGATAATGCGGTTGAGCTGGAAGCTTTCTTTTGACGATGGGTCTTGTTGCAGGCAGGTGGGCAGATGGTGTTTTGAGTCCAGTGTCAGTGTCGGGTTTAAAAGAATCCATTTCTCAAGTATGGGCGCATCCGACCATAGGCTGCTCCAACCAAAGCCCATTTTGGACTCGGCGATGTTCAGCGTCGGCGTATCAGGTTCGGAAGAGGAAAGGCTGAGGTCTTTTAAAATTAGCGTGGGGCGCGGCAGCCATTTTCTGCCGATAGTGGCGTTGTATTTGATTTGGCAGCCATGGGCGGAAAAGTTTTTTTGTATAAATGCGTCGATGTTTTCTGTGTTGAATATGCGGAACATTAAGGCACTCAATACCGCCGCGAGGCATAAAAGCACGGCAATGCTGAAAACCAGGGTTTTCAGCCAAAATTTTCCTGAGTGCAACATGGAATGAACAGACAATTCAGATTCTCGCTTTGATGGGAGCTTTTAGGAGTAATTGGAAGTTTAAGCCTTGCTGCTTAAGCGTGTGGAAGTATAACACAGAGCGTGGGCCTGTGTTTCAGACGGCATCGGTATGTCAATAAAAAACACCGCCCGAAGGCGGTGTTGATTTAAGCATAAATTATTTACGCAGACCCAGGCGGGTAATCAGTGTACGGTAAGTATCAGGCTGAGTACGACGCAGGTAAGACAACAGGCGACGACGTTGGCTAACCATTTTCAACAGGCCGCGACGGCTGTGGTGGTCTTTAGGGTTGGCTTTGAAGTGAGGAGTCAGGTCGTTGATGCGGAAAGTCAACAGAGCGACTTGTACTTCAGAA
>NZ_JBQCXF010000494.1:0-2138 GCF_051956635.1 Neisseria sp. P0022.S010
GGCCCGTGCAGCTTTGGCCGATACCAATATTGAACCGCGTGGTTTTGAGCGAAAAATCGACGATTGGAAAAACGAATTCTTTACAGATATTGAGGCGGGTTTTAGCGGCTCTAAATGCGGTATTGCCCGTACCGGTACGATTATGCTGGAGTCCAGTCCTGTCGAGCCGCGCAGCCTGAGTTTGGTTCCGCCTGTGCATTTCTGCCTGTTTGACACCAGCAAAATGTACAACGAATTCCATAATGCTGTTGAAGGCGAAAAACTGGTAGAAAAAGGCATGCCTACCAACGTTATTTTGATTTCCGGCCCATCTAAGACTGCCGATATTCAATTGACTTTGGCCTATGGTGCACACGGCCCGCGCGATTTGGTGGTTTTGGCCGTTCTGCCTGATCATATTTCCCCTGCCGATTTGGAGGAAAAAGCATGAGTTCCCAAACCATTAAATTCCATATGAAGCCGGAAACGTTCAAGCAAAACGCTGCGATTTCTTTGCAAGACAAGCCTCTGCGTAAAAGCTTGCGTACAGCGATGGATATGCTGATGACCAAGCGCAAAGCCGTTTTGACAGATGAAGAAGAGCTGCAAAGCCTGCGTGACTTGTGTGAGCATGTCCGTCAACGTTCGTTGTCCAAATTGCCTGCATTGTTGGAACAGCTGGAAGAAAACCTGACCAAGTTAGGCGTTAAAGTCCACTGGGCGGAAACCCCTGCCGAAGCCTGCCAAATCATTCACAACATCATTACCGATAAAAACGGTAAGCTGATGGTGAAAGGTAAATCTATGGTCAGCGAAGAGATTGAGCTGAACCATTATCTGCAAGATCAAGGCATTAAAGCGGTTGAGAGCGACTTGGGCGAGTTTATCGTTCAAATGGCCGGCGAGAAACCAACCCATATCGTGATGCCTGCCATTCACAAGACCAAAGAGCAGGTTAGCGAGCTTTTCCATCAAAATCTTGGCACTCCATTAACAGACGATGTAGACCAGCTGACCGGATTTGCGCGTAAAGCATTGCGTGATATTTACAGTACTGCCGATGTCGGTTTGAGCGGTGTGAACTTTGCTGTCGCGGAAACAGGCACTTTGTGTCTGGTCGAAAACGAAGGCAACGGTCGCTTGAGTACCACTGTACCGCCTGTGCACATCGCCATTACCGGTATTGAAAAAGTGGTTGCGAAGCTGTCTGATATTCCGCCTTTGTACAGCCTGTTGCCACGCTCCGCCATTGGTCAGAACATTACCACTTATTTCAATATGATTACCGGCCCTCGCCGTAGCGAAGAGTTGGACGGCCCTCAAGAAATGCACTTGGTACTGCTTGATAACGGCCGCAGCCAAGCGTATGCAGAAGATCAAATGCGCCGTACCTTGCAATGTATTCGTTGCGGTGCGTGTATGAACCACTGTCCGGTTTATACCCGTATCGGTGGTGCGGCTTACGGTACGACTTATCCCGGCCCGATTGGCGAGATTATCTCTCCGCATTTGTTGGGCTTGGATGCGACACGCGATCTGCCGACTGCGTGTACCATGTGTGGCGCCTGCGTTGAAGTTTGTCCGGTACGCATTCCGATTACCGAACAAATGCAACGTCTGCGTGTTGAAGCGCAACGCTCGCCAACAGAAACCGTTCCACATCCTATCCGTGGTCAAGGCGCATCGCATACTTTTGGCGAACAAATGGCATGGCGTACGTTTAACGGTATTTTCAGCGGCAGTAAAGCTTACCGTGCATTCGGTTGGACGGCCTCTAAATTCCGTGCATTGACGCCTAGCAAGCAGTTGGGCTGGACGGATAACCGTGTTCCGATGAAACCGGCTAAGAAAACGCTGCATCAACTGATGGCAGAGAAACTCCAGAAAGAAAAAGCATAAGGCTTGATAAATAAAACCTGAGGAATAGAAGGCCTCAGGTTTTATTTTTTATTGAATGCTGCTGGTGTGGCATCGCTATTTATATGATTATTTTATCTTGATTCTTTTGAATAAAAAGGCCGTCTGAAAGATTTTCAGACGGCCTTTATTTGTAGGAAAACGTTGCGTTGTTTACACCACAGGTTGAGAATGAAGCCTGCAAGACCTCAAACGGCGTATCGCCGTTCAAACTGCGGTGCGGCTTCACAGTGTTATAGAAA
>NZ_JBQCXF010000495.1:0-2137 GCF_051956635.1 Neisseria sp. P0022.S010
ATCCAACATGTTAGGGCGGCCATGGCCAACGTCGCAGAACGGGCAGCGGCGGGTACAAATATCACCCATGATCATGAATGTGGCCGTACCCTTGGTAAAGCATTCGCTGATGTTTGGACAAGATGCTTCTTCGCATACGGTATGCATTTTTTGTTCGCGAAGAATGTTTTTGATTTCAAAGAATTTCTTGCCCGGTAATTTGGCGCGGATCCATTCGGGCTTTTTCAATTTTTGTTCCAATGGAACAACTTTAATCGGAATGCGTGCAGTTTTGTCTGCGCCTTTCAGTTTGATGCCGCGTTTGGGATCGTTTTTTACTTCTTCACTCATGGTGATGTGTTCTTTCTGTCGTTATAAAGGCCGTCTGAAAAGCTTATCGTAGTCTTTATGACCTAAGGGCTTGTGGGTTCAGAGGGGCAGTTAAAAGGTGGCATTGGGGCTGAATATTTTCAGACGACCTTATGCCAGCTCTTTTTGTAAATGCTTGGTCAGTTTGTCTGAAACTTCTACCAAACTAGGTGCCGGAGAGACATAGTCGGCAATTTGGGTTATTTCCATACCGGCATAACCGCAGGGGTTGATATGGGTAAACGGACTTAAATCCATATTCACGTTGAGAGCCAAGCCGTGGTAAACGGAGCCGTCTTTGATACGCAGGCCCAGGGAAGCGATTTTACGCCCGCCGACATAAACGCCGGGACGTTTTGGGTCGGCGGCTGCTTCGATGCCGTATTCTGCCAAGGTGGCGATAATGCTGTTTTCAAGTGCGGAAACGATATGGCGGACACTGGTTTTACGGCGTTTGAAATTGATCATCGTATAGACGACCAATTGGCCGGGGCCGTGATAGGTAATTTGACCGCCTCTGTCGATTTGGACAACGGGAATATCGTCGCGAATGAGGAGGTGTTCGGGCTTGCCGGCCAAGCCTTGGGTAAATACGGGTGGATGTTCGACCACCCATAATTCGTCTTCGGTGTTTTCGTCACGCGAGGCATTAAATGCCTTCATGGCTTCGAAAGTCGGCAGGTAATCGACCAAGCCTTTGTGCACGATTTTCATTACAGCACCACTTTTACCAATTCGTGTGCAGTCAGGTCGCGGTAGATATTGTCGAGCTGCTCTTGGTTGTCGACATTTACTTTGACGGTTGCGCCGGTGTAGTTGCCTTTGCTGCTTGGACGCGTAGTAATGTGGTGTGGCTCGGTATCGGGAGCGTGTTTGCGCACGGTTTCCAAGATGGCGGATTCGAATTCGGGATGAACTACGCCCATAACTTTCAAGGGGAAAGTGCAGGGAAATTCAATCAGTGATTTTTTTTCAGTTGAGTCTGTCATGGTTTACTGCCTTGTTTGGTTTGCTTGGGCCGTCTGAAAAGTTTTCAGATGGCCCGAAATCCGATGTATTTTATCGTAAACGTCCATATCGGGCTATTAAAAATGATGTTTTCGAAAATAGGTGCGGATAAGCTGTTTTCAAGTCTTGAAATGCAGCGCTTCAGCCCAATTTTGAGCTACATTCTGATTTAACAATGATTGAGATTTCTAACTATGCCGACAAAAGACAAATATTTCGAGGAATACAGTGCGCTGGCTACCTTGCCTTTACGCGATGTCGTGGTGTATCCGCATATGGTATTGCCGCTGTTCGTCGGTCGTCCTAAATCGATTGCGGCCCTTGAGGCGGCAATGGCCAATGATGATCCGGTTTTCCTGTTGGCCCAGCTTGACCCTAATACAGAAGACCCTAAAGCTGAAGATTTGCACCAAACCGGTACGGTTGCCCAAGTTTTGCAGGTTTTGAAGCTGCCTGACGGCACCGTTAAAGTATTGGTAGAAGGTATCCGTCGTGCGCGTGCGTTGACGGTTGATGAAACAGGCGGATTGTTTTTGTCTCATGTTGAGGCGATTGATGAGAATAGCGACAAGGACAATCCTGAAATTGAGGCCTTGCGCCGTACTCTGCTGACTCAATTTGAGCAATATGCGAAGTTGAACAAAAAAATCCCTGCCGAAGTCATCAGTACCATCAGCAGCATTGATGACAACAGCCGCCTTGCAGATACCATTGCCGCGCATTTGCAGCTGAAATTGGAGCAGCGTCAATATGTATTGGAGACTGCCGGCATTGTTGACCG
>NZ_JBQCXF010000496.1:0-2135 GCF_051956635.1 Neisseria sp. P0022.S010
GCGTTAACCTTACGGCTTCCGCACCCATAGCTCAGTTGGAAGAGTGTCAGTTTCCGAAGCTGGAGGTCACAGGTTCGATCCCTGTTGGGTGCGCCAATTATAAATAGGCCGTCTGAAAGATGAAAATTTTTCAGACGGCCTTTTGATTTACTTCAAATAAAACTACATTCAATTTCAGATTGAACGGCTATTGCAACACTTTGGCAAATGCCTCGGCCACATAATCGATATTTGATGCATTCAAACCAGCCACACACATCCTGCCCGAATCAAGCAAATAAACGGCAAACTCGTCACGCAGGCGGCGTACCTGCTCTACGGTCAGGCCTGTATAGCTGAACATGCCGCGCTGTTTGATGAAATAGCTGAAATCGCGATTGGGGATTTTGGCCGTCAAAACATCATAAAGCTTCTGACGCATGGCACGGATACGGTCGCGCATGGCGTAAACCTCGTTCTCCCACAAAGCGCGCAAATCATCGCTGTTCATCACATCAGACGCAATATATGCACCATGCGCGGCAGGGCTGGAATAAATGCGACGGACGGTAAATTTTAACTGTCCGAACACCAGCTCTGCTTCTTCCTTATTGGGACACACTACGCTCAAACCGCCGACGCGCTCTCCGTACAGCGACAGGTTTTTCGAGAAAGAGTTGCTGACAAACAAAGGCAGACCCATTTCGACGGCTTTACGGATTGCATAGGCATCGCTGTCCAAATCCTCGCCGAAACCTTGATAGGCAATATCCATAAATGGAATCAGCTTGTGCGTTTTGATGATGTCCAACACTTCATCCCATTGTGCTTGCGACATATCTACGCCGGTCGGGTTTTGACAGCATGGGTGCAAGATCAAGACGCTGTTTTCCGACAATGTTTTGAAAAACGCAGTCATTTCTTCAAATTTCACGCCGACGGTTTCAGGGTTGTAATAAGGATACGTCCCCACTTCAAAACCTGCGCCTTCAAAAATGCCTTTATGGTTGTCCCACGTCGGATCGCTGACATAGGCTTTTGCATCAGGGAACCAACGGTGCAAAAAGTCGGCACCGACTTTCAATGCCCCCGAGCCGCCTAAAGTCTGTACGGTTGCAACACGCCCTTCTGCCAATGCCGGATTATCCTTGCCAAACAACAAACGCTGAACCGCGCTTCGATAAGTGTCCAAACCTTCCATCGGCAGATAAGGCGATGGTCGCGGTACGGCCGCACGCTCTGCTTCTGCTCGGCGGACAGATTCCAAAACCGGCATTTTGCCTTCGTCATCAAAATAAATGCCTATGCTCAAATTGACTTTTTCAGGACGCTCGTCGCGTTTGAAGGTTTCAACCAAACTCAAAATCGGGTCGCCCGGATAATACTCGACATGACGGTACATGGTGCTTCCTTTGTTTTCAGACAGAATTGATGAAGATTGTGGCACTAAAAGTCCTTATTTGCAAAATCAGGCCGTCTGAAAAATTCAGACGGCCTGATTATTTTTAAACGCTACCAATCTACCCGTTTCAAATCATTTTGTGCCAATACATCCGCATGCTCGCTGCGGCTTTGATATTCCCTGTCCTGCAAAATGCGGTGGGCGACATAATTCAAATGCAGCTTGGCCGCTTCAGCAGCCTCTGCCGGTTTGGCCTGGGCAACGGCTTCAAAAATAGCGCGGTGCTGGGCAATCAATGTCGGGCGCGGGTCTTCGGTTTGATGGATATAGATAATGCCGCTGCGTGTTTGCTGATAAAGCATTTTGAGCAGGCTGCTGGAAAGGTGGCTGAATAGGATATTGTGTGCAGCATCGGCAATGGTTTGATGGAAGCTGACGTCTGCTTCGGCCTGATGCTCCAAATTTCCGCTTTCACAAGCCGTTTCAAACTTCTGCCTCCAAAAGTCAATGCGTTTCAAATCGGCGTCAGTCCGTCTTTCGGCAGCCAGCGCCGCCATACAGCCTTCAACATGACAGCTAAAATCGAATACGTCTGTTTCCCAATTGGTATGTTTGCCGAGCAACTCCTGCCAGCTTTGTAAAAAATCCTGTTGCGGCTTGACGGAAACATAATAGCCATCGCCCTGCCGCGCTTCCAAAACCTGCTTCGCAATCAAGATATTCAATGCCACCCTGACCGACGGACGTGATACGC
>NZ_JBQCXF010000497.1:0-2130 GCF_051956635.1 Neisseria sp. P0022.S010
CCGCCTGAAGGCGGCTGGAAAAAAAGAAAATTTTGAAAAACAAGACAAATCTGGTTTCAACACACAGCCGCCTGAAGGCGGCTGGGTATCAAAGAAGACTATAGACTGCTGTATGATAAAAGTTTCAACACACAGCCGCCTGAAGGCGGCTGGTCATTGCCGTGCAACATCTGACGCTCAACAATTCGGTTTCAACACACAGCCGCCTGAAGGCGGCTGGACTACCATATGGGAATTATCATTAAGAGAAAAAGTTTCAACACACAGCCGCCTGAAGGCGGCTGGAACAATTTAAATTAAGTGCGTGTTTAATTCCCAAATGTTTCAACACACAGCCGCCTGAAGGCGGCTGGTTTTTGCAAATCATCAGATTTAACGTCAACAAAAGTTTCAACACACAGCCGCCTGAAGGCGGCTGGGGCCCCTCTTAAAAGCCTTGCTCCGTCAAGTTTCGCAGCCCCGATTTCGCTAAGCTCCCAAGAAAAGCGTGAACGCGAGTATAACACAGCCTTTTCCGTTACACCCGCATTCGCAATATCCTGATTGTTAAAAAACAATCCCAATTCGCCAACCCTGCCGCATTTTCATGAGAACCGTAGGTTGGCGATTTACACAATCAACGTATCCTTAAACACATCCACCGCTGGTTTCGCGCCGTGGTGTTCCACTTTGCGCCGCCATTTGCTGCCCAGATGGTAAAAGCGCAGGCTGTCGGTTTCAGGGTTGTAGGTTTTCAAAAGTTTGTCTTTTAAAACAACCCATTGGTCGGGCGCGATGTCGCATTCGAACACTGAATACTGCACGCGCACGCCGTAGTCCAGACACAATTTCGCCACGCGTCGCAGCCTTGCCTGTCCTTCCGCGTCCTCCAGCGAAATATCGTAAGTAATCAGCATCAGCATTTTGTATTCCCATGTGCAGGCTGCTTTAGAGGTCGTCTGAAAGCAGCCAACCCGTTTTCAGGCAGCCTGCAAACCTATCTCATCAAAAACGGCGGATATTCCGCCAAATCCCCGCGCAAATGGCGCGCCAACAGCATTGCCTGAATATACGGCAGCAAACCGATTTCCACTTCTTCACCCAAAAATGGATGCACAATTTTCTCCTGCTTTTTCGCCTGCAAAGCTTGAAACAACAGCTTACGCGCATCGGCTTTTAAGCTCACCGCGCCGCTTGCCTCGGTAACAAAATCCTGCGGTTTGATTTGCCCTCGGTTAATCAGCGACAACACCAACCTGTCCGCCCACCACGCGCGGAATTCTTCCAAAATATCCTGCGCCAAACTGTCGCGCCCCGGTCGGTCGGCGTGTAGAAAGCCCACCTGCGGGTCCAGCCCCACGCCTTGCAGCGCGCCGCTGATGTCCTTGCCCAGAATGCTGTACACAAACGACAACAGCGCATTCACCCCGTCTCTGGGCGGACGACGGTTGCGCCCGTCAAAAGTAAAACCGCTTTTTTCGCTCAAAAGTTGCCCGAACACGCCGAAATAACGCGCCGCCGCATCTCCCTCAATGCCGCGCACCACGTCCAGCTCCGCCGCGCCCTTCAATTGCCGCAGCGAAATATTCAAAGCATTGACCGCACTTTGAATCGCCGCATTCTCGCCATAATTGCGAATCTGCCGTTGAAGCACCCGCTTACTCGCCTGAATCTTCGCCGCAATGATATTGCGCGCAATCGGCACGGGATTTTGCTCCGACACCCGATACTGCGCCCGACGCAGCAGCACATTGCCGCTTTGCCGCCCCTGAAACCGCCCTAAGAAACGTCCGTTCTCGGTAAAAAACACCAAATTTACATTATTTTCACCGCAAAACCCCAGCAAAAACGGCGACACCAGCACATTCCCAAAACAGAAAATATGCCCGATGGAATGCACCGGCAACTGCGCCACCTTCTTACGCTCCTGCTCCACCACCAGCGTCTCCCGCTCCTTATGCAGATAGCTGCCTTGGGTGGTGATGTAGAGCGTGTTTTGCAGTTTGCGCATGGGGAACTCCTTGGGGTTTGGCCGTACTTTTGGGGAATTTAACAGAGCTGGGCTACCTGAAAAATGGTAGGTTGGATTCTTAAATTCAACATCGCCAGTCTGCAACAATCATGTTAAATTACATCATCTCAGTACTGAGT
>NZ_JBQCXF010000498.1:0-2124 GCF_051956635.1 Neisseria sp. P0022.S010
GAATATCCGTGTTGGTCAGGGCTACGATGTCCATCAGTTGGTCGAAGGCCGAGATTTGATACTCGGTGGCGTCAACATTCCGTTTGAAAAAGGCTTGCTGGGTCATTCAGATGCCGATGTGCTTTTGCATGCGATTACCGATGCCCTGTTGGGGGCAGCCGGTTTGGGCGATATCGGCAGTCATTTTCCTGATACTGCCGCCGAATTCAAAGATGTAGACAGCCGTGTGCTGTTGCGCGAGGCTTATCAAAGCGTGCAGGAATTGGGTTGGAAGGTGGTTAATGTCGATACGACCGTGATTGCGCAAAAGCCAAAACTTGCGCCACACATTCCGGCAATGCGCGCCAATATTGCCGCAGATTTGGGTTTGCCTGAAAACTGCGTGAACATCAAGGGTAAAACCAACGAAAAACTTGGCTATCTGGGACGTATGGAAGCCATTGAAGCGCAAGCGGCAGTGTTGCTGATTAAGGCCTAAGAGCTTAAAATTACTTTATTATTCAAACTGAAAGATTGACAACATGGCAACTCAAGACGAACTCAAACGTATTGCCGCCGAAAAAGCGGTGGAATTTGTTCCTGAAAACGAATACATCGGTATCGGTACCGGCTCTACTATCAACTTTTTTATCGAAGCTTTGGGTAAAAGCGGTAAGAAAATCAAGGGTGCCGTGTCTACTTCTAAAAAATCCAGCGAGCTTTTGGCAAAATACGAGATTCTAGAAGTTTCACTGAATGAAGTGATGGGTTTGGCGGTTTATGTTGACGGCGCAGACGAAGTCAACCACGCGCTGCAAATGATTAAAGGCGGCGGCGGTGCGCATTTGAACGAAAAAATTGTGGCCAGCGCATCCGATAAATTTGTCTGTATCGCCGATGAAAGCAAGTATGTTTCCCGTTTGGGCAAATTCCCATTGCCAGTAGAAGTGGTTGAAAATGCCCGTTCGCTGGTGTCGCGCAAACTGCTTGCCATGGGCGGACAGCCTGAGTTGCGTGTCGGCTATACTACTTTCTATGGCAATCAAATCGTTGATGTTCACGGCCTCAATATCGACCAAGCCCTGAAAATGGAAGACGAAATCAATAAAATCACCGGCGTACTCGAAAACGGTATTTTTGCCCGTGATGCCGCCGATGTATTGGTTTTGGGTACGGCAGAAGGTGCAAAAGTCATCCTGCCTTGTCAGGATTAATAAAGATTAATTAATCTTAAAGGCCGTCTGAAAGTGCATCAGGTCTTTCAGACGGCCTTCAATTTGGCAAAATATGCAAATCAGTAAAATTATAAAATGGTTGCCAGTTGTTTTATCTGTTTTGGGTGCGCTTGGTTACAGCTCACGCGATACCGAGTTGATTCGTACAGGGGTAAGCGTTGCTGCCACATTGGCACAAGGCGACAATATCGGTTTAGAAAAGGTCAATGAATGGCTGGGTGAAAATGTCGTCAAAGCCACCTCTGACACCAAAGCCGAAGCTAAATCCAAACCGGAACAAAAACAAAAGTCATCGCGACAATCCTACACATACAACGGGAAAATCATCAAAATCCATGATGGCGATACCATGCACATTATCGATAGCGACGGCAGGAAACACAAAATCCGCATGGCCTATATCGATGCGCCGGAAATCAATCAAGCCTATGGTACGCAATCACGAGACAATTTGATTGATGCCGCATTGCATAAAAAAGCCAAAGTCCGCGTGTTTGAAGCCGACCGCTACCAGCGCGAAGTTGCCCAAGTATCAGTCGGCACGATTGATTTGAATTTGATGCAAATACGGGATGGCGCCGCATGGCATTATGAAAGTTATGCCAAAAAACAACAAAGTAAAACCGCTTACACCGACTATTCGGCCGCACAAAAACAAGCCAAGGAAAAGCGTAAAGGCTTATGGAAAAAAGACAATCCGCAAGCGCCTTGGCAATTTCGCCGTCAAAACCATGAGCAGCAGAACGGCAATAAAAAGCAGTCTGATAAACAATGGTTTGGGATTTGGTAAGTTTTAAGAAAGAGGCCGTCTAAAAACTTTCAGACGGCCTTTAATCATCGAGGTTTAGTATAAGATAAGAATGTGTGGCAGGTTTCTGATTAGAGGGTAAGAGAAATAAAAGTGTAATGT
>NZ_JBQCXF010000499.1:0-2123 GCF_051956635.1 Neisseria sp. P0022.S010
ATCTTATTGTTATCTATGGAAAACTCACATACATTACATTCTTCATCACGCTTTCGGTTCGCATTAAAAAATGCGGCATGGCACTTGTTGATTAGTCTGATTTTGGCAGGATTGGCCGCTTTGTTGGTATTTGGAGTTTGGTATCCTTATCCGTATGCCGAGCTGACAGGTGGATTGGCTTTATATAAACTGGTCATTTCAGTAGATATTGTTTGTGGTCCGTTGCTGACTTTGATTCTTGCCAGTCCGAGCAAGAAACTTAAAGAGAGGATTGTTGATTTTTCTTTAATCGGCATGATTCAGCTGGCTGCTTTGATTTATGGTTTATATAGTGTATCTTTGGCACGTCCAGTGGTTGCTGCATTTGAAACCGATAGGATAAATGTGGTAACTGCTGCAGAAATTGATGTAAATGATTTGAGCCATGCCCCGAAGGATTTGCAGGATTTATCTTGGTTTGGCGCGCGTCGTGTTGGGTTGCGTGAAGCAACGGGTCCGGATGAAGCTAACCAAAGTCTTGATTTGTCTTTGAAAGGTGTTGAACCGAGTATGAGGCCTTCTTGGTGGTTGCCAGATTCGCAGCAGGAACGTGAGAAAATTCGTAAGGCAATGAAACCGTTATTTGTCTTGGCAAAAGCCCGTGGCATGAGTGAGGAGTCAATTTTTAAACAGGCTTCGCTGGAAAACGATGGGAAAGAATTGTATTTCTTGCCATTTACCAGTGCGCGAAGTAAAGAATGGGTTGTGATATTGAATGAGCAGGCAGATTTCTTGGGTTATGCGCCGATTGATGGTTTTATCAAGTAGAAAAGGCCGTCTGAAAGCTGGCAAGTGATGGTATAGGCTGTTTTTAAAAGAAGATATGCTGTCAGACTTTGCCTTTCTTTCGTCAAACTGATAAACTGTTTGCCATTATTTTTGACCGAGGCATAAATTTTTCATGAAAGACGCAGAGCAGAGTAGTTGTTTTACCGCTTCTTTCCCTTTATTTATGTCCGAACTTTGGCAGTCTGTCCGTTTTAAGCGGAACGGCTGCCTTTTTGTATTTTAAAGGAACACAATCATTATGGATTTCAGTTGGTTGGCAGAGCCGCATACTTGGATAGGCTTTGCCACGCTTCTGGTTTTGGAAGTTGTTTTAGGTATTGATAACCTTGTTTTTGTAGCGATTTTGGCAAACAAGGTTAAACCGTCGCAACGTGATAAGGCGCGGATAACGGGCTTGGGTTTGGCCGTAGTTATTCGGATTTTCATGCTGGGCTTTATGGCGCACATCATGACGCTGACGCGTCCTTTGTTTGAGCTGGGCGGCTTGGAGATTTCCGGCAAAGACATGATTATGTTTGCCGGCGGTATTTTCCTGCTTTATAAAGCAACTACCGAGCTGCACGAACGCCTTGAAGGCCACAATCAATTTGCTGTTGCTGAAGGGCAGAAGAAGCATTCTGCTTTTTGGGGCGTTGTGGCGCAAATCTTGATTTTGGATGCGGTTTTCTCTATCGATTCTGTCATTACGGCAGTGGCGATGGTGGATCATATTGTGGTGGCAATGGGTGCGGTTGTTGTGGCGATGACGGTGATGATTTCCGCCAGCAAACTGTTGACTGCTTTTGTCGACAAGCATCCGACCGTCGTGATGTTGTGTTTGGGTTTCTTGTTGATGATTGGTTTCAGTCTGATTGCGGAAGCCTTCCATTTCCATATTCCGAAAGGCTATTTGTATGCGGCGATCGGCTTCTCGATTTTGATCGAACTGTTTAATCAGGTTTCGCAAAAGAATGCCCGTAAAAATGACTACATCAGCACTTCTTGGCGTAAGCGCACCGCTGAAAATGTGTTGGGTATGATGGGTATCCGCGAAAGCATTTTGGCAAAAGCAGGCGATAATGGCGGCGATGACGAGCATTTTGAAGAAAACGAAAAATCCATGATTCGCAGCGTGCTGACTTTGGCGGAGCGTCCGATTATGGGCGTGATGATTCCGCGTCGGGAGATCGAGAAATTGGATATTTCCCAAAGTCGGGAAGAGCAAAATGCGCAGTTGAAAAATACGCCGTATAGCCGTTTGTTGGTTGTCGGTAAGGCAGGTGTAGATGAGCCTTTGGGCTATATCAGTAAAAAAG
>NZ_JBQCXF010000500.1:0-2123 GCF_051956635.1 Neisseria sp. P0022.S010
CCCGTATTCTTGGGCAATGTCGTCGGTGGCGCATCCTTTGTCGGCGCATCTTATCTTTATACCTATAAAGACACGCTGAAAGATAGTACCAAATAGCCCTGCTTTATAATAAACAACAAAACCTGCTTTGAGAAAGCAGGTTTTGTTTCAGACGGCATTGGTATTAAGTTTTAAAATCCATTCGGATACATTATTCAGATAAATCATCCAAACGAAAAAAGAGCCGTTTTTAAAACGGCTCTTTCCAATTCTTTGGTCGGAGTGAAAGGATTCGAACCTTCGACCCCTTGCACCCCATGCAAGTGCGCTACCAGACTGCGCCACACTCCGACTCGATAAGCCGTGAATTTTAGTTTCAAACGCTGATTTTGACAAGTGCTTTTTAGAAAGGGAAATTTACTTGTTTGAAAACATTTGAATTATTTGCAAGCAAAAAAGGCCGTCTGAAATCGTTCAGACGGCCTTTGATTATTCAGTCAAATATCAAGCTTCGACCGGAATAATACCGATTTTTGCCTGCCATTGTTTTGGCGCAATGGCGTGAACCGATTCACCGTTGCTATCCACCGCAACGGTAACGGGCATGTCTTTGACTTCAAATTCGTAAATCGCTTCCATACCTAATTCTGGGAACGCCAAGACTTTAGATGCTTTAATGGCTTTGGCAACCAAATATGCCGCGCCGCCGACAGCCATCAGGTAAACAGCTTTGTTATCGGCAATGGCTTGACAAGTCGCTGCGCCGCGTTCGGATTTACCGATCATACCCAGGAGGCCGGTTTGTTCCAGCATTTGGCGGGTAAATTTATCCATACGGGTGGAAGTAGTCGGACCGGCCGGGCCAACAACTTCGTCACGGACTGGATCAACCGGGCCGACGTAGTAAATCAGTTTGTTGGTGAAATCTACCGGCAATTCTTCGCCTTTGTTGAGCATATCAACCAAACGTTTGTGCGCGGCATCGCGGCCGGTCAGGATTTTACCGTTCAGCAACAACACGTCGCCGGTTTTCCATATAGCCACTTCTTCTTTAGTCAGGTTGTTGACATCGACACGTTTACCGTTGTCAGGGCTGTAAGTCAGATCCGGCCAGTCTTCCAAAGATGGGGTTTCCAGTTTGGCCGGGCCTGAGCCGTCCAATTCAAATTCGATGTGGCGGGTAGCCGCGCAGTTTGGAATCATGGCAATCGGTTTGGAAGCCGCGTGGGTTGGGTAGTCAAGGATTTTGACATCCAGCACGGTGCTCAAACCGCCCAAACCTTGTGCGCCGATGCCCAAGGCATTTACTTTTTTGTAGAGTTCCAAGCGCAGGGATTCGGTTGTAGACAATTCTGCACCGGAATCGGCTTTTTCTTTGAGCTCCTGAATATCGATATGGCTCATCAGACTTT
Source organism: Neisseria sp. P0022.S010 (assembly GCF_051956635.1). Taxonomy (NCBI): domain Bacteria; kingdom Pseudomonadati; phylum Pseudomonadota; class Betaproteobacteria; order Neisseriales; family Neisseriaceae; genus Neisseria; species Neisseria sp. P0022.S010. Next base: position 1,392 of record NZ_JBQCXF010000500.1, read on the forward strand.
CTTTTGCCATCAACACTGCTTTTTCAGGCGTACCGCCGATACCGATACCCAAGATGCCCGGAGGACACCAGCCGGCACCCATTTGTGGAACGGTTTTCAATACCCAATCAACGATATTGTCTGAAGGGTTGAGCATGGCAACTTTGGTTTTGTTTTCAGAACCGCCGCCTTTGGCTGCGCAAGTGACTTCAACTTTGTCGCCTTTTACGATTTCCATATGTACAACGGCAGGGGTGTTGTCTTTGGTATTTTGACGTTTGCCAGCCGGGTCAGCCAATACAGAGGCGCGCAGTTTGTTGTCAGGATAGGTGTATGCACGGCGTACGCCTTCGTTAACCATTTCCTGTACGCTCATCTCGGCATCCCACTGCACATCCATACCCACTTTCAAGAATACGGTCGCAATACCGGTATCCTGACAAATCGGACGATGGCCTTCAGCACACATACGGCTATTGACCAAAATTTGCGCCATCGCATCTTTGGCCGCAGGGTTTTCTTCTTTTTGATAAGCCTTATACAAAGCCTGAATGTAGTCTTTAGGATGGTAGTAGCTGATGAATTGGAAAGCGTCAAAAATACTTTGGATAAAGTCTTCTTGCTTGATGACGGTCATGATTGTGTTCCTTTTCGGAGTCATGGTAGGGAGGATTTGTTTATTTCTTTAAGAGACCGATTTTTTCAGACGGCCTTCAATAGTGTAATAGTGCTTTCAAATGAATGACCCAGACA
>NZ_JBQCXF010000501.1:0-2119 GCF_051956635.1 Neisseria sp. P0022.S010
CAATCAGGCCGTCTGAAAAATATCGTTGGGTTTCAGACGGCCTTTTTATTAGGAAATGAGAATTGTTATTGAATAATAAAGCGGGTTTTTATAGAATGGAAGCCCTGTTTTAAGAAAGGCTTGTCATGAAAGTATCTAATATTCCTGCTGTATTGCTGTTTGCTTTGTTTTCCATTGCCGTTTCTGCCGCGCCTTTGGGAGAGGTTTCTTCCGAAAACGGTAAAATTTTCAGCGGCGAAAATTACATGGTTGTTAAGAAAGACATGAAGAAAGGGGAGCAGATTAAACCGCACGATCATCCGGGTTTTAAAACGCTGATTTTTGCCGTTGGAAAAGGAAGCTTTGACGTGACGTTGAATCAGACTGAAAAGCATACGGTCGGCGCAGGCTCGGTGTTGCGGTTTGGCGGCGATGCAGTGATTGAGGCTGTTGCAACCGAAGATGCGGATGTGGCAATTACTTTGATTAAGTAAACCGATAGATGATAAAAGGCCGTCTGAAAAATGATGTTTCAGACGGCCTTGTTTATTCAGCCAACCGTTGCCATTAAGCGCAAATCAAATAGATGAAGCCGGAGCCGAAGATATCTGCCAAGGCGTGAATCAGGAAAAACGGCAGCAGGTTTTTGACTTTGTATTTGTAGAAGAAGTAGTACATCAAGCCGAAAACAACGCCGATAACGGTCGCCCAAAGCATGCCTTGGTAAGTATGGAAGGAGACGCGCACCAAGATCGAATAGGCCAATGCCTGCCATTTGTATTTGTCTTCCACGCAGGTCAAAAGACCGAGGAAACAGAATTCTTCATAAAAGCCGTTTAAAAGGCCGTAGAGGATGGCCATCGGCGCAAGGGCAGTGAATTTGTCGAAGATGGATAATGGCTTGATGTATTGGAAAATTTCAGTGGTGAAGTAATTGTAGCCGCCGCTTAACGAAGTCACCGCATCGGCGGTCAGACCCATCAGGATAAAAATTACAGGTGTCCAAAACAATACGCCTAAATTAAAGCGAATCGGCAACTGTTTGAAGTCGAAACGGCGGATAACGAGGTAAACCAGAGCAATAGCAAGCAGCGTCAGCTGCAGGCTCATGTTTTCCGAATAAGCCACGCCGGTTACCGCAGTATCGCGCACTTCTTCGGTAGCAGAGGCTGTCTCCACTTGCGGCATCAGGCTGGCGATATAAAGTTGGGTAGAACGGTAGGCAAATTGACCGAACAGGATGGCGGTTACAATCAGCATGTCAAACCAGCGCAGATGGCGCAAAGGCTCTTTAGGGCGGATGGCGACGAGTATGCTCATATTCTCCTCGTTACTCTAATAAATAGCGGTGCGCAATAGTTACATAAATATACAAAAATCGTCAACAATTATCACAATAAAACATGAATTAAAAAATCTGACCGTTTCAGACGGCCTGAAGCGCTTCTAAAAATGCCATATTTCCGAAGGGTTTATCTTCAAAAATATGGCATAATCACTTTATTGCAAAACAAGGAATCTTATCGTGAGTATTTCTCTGTCCCAATATCTGCTTTACCTGCAATATATGTTGGCAGGTGTTGCCATGACTGTAGTTTTCGGTGCCGTATATCTGCGGATTACCCCTGCCGAAGAATTGCGCCTGATTAAAAACGGCAACCTTGCCTGCGCCTTGGCGTTTGGCGGCGCGTTGGTCGGTTTCTGTCTGACGCTTGCCTCAAGCATTGCCCACAGCATCAGCTTCATCGATTTTATCCTGTGGGGACTTGCCGCAGCAGTGATTCAGATTTTTGTCTATTTCGCAGCAACAATGATGATTAAAGGCGCTACCGCAGAACTTATCGGCAACAATGTCGCCGTCGGCGCGTTGTTTGGTGCAGTGTCCATCTCGATCGGCATTTTGAACGCTGCTTGCTTGACTTGAATACCCATACCTTGAATTTTGTATCCCGATTTATTTTATAAGGAGTTGAAATGTTCAACTTTATCAAGAAACAGTTTATCGACGTCATTCAATGGCCGAATCCTGACGACAGCCTGCTGATGTGGCGTTTTCCGATTGCCGATGAGGAGATCCAAAACGGTGCGAGCCTGACTGTGCGTGAGGCGCAGATGGCGATGTTTGTCGATGAAGGCGTGA
>NZ_JBQCXF010000502.1:0-2113 GCF_051956635.1 Neisseria sp. P0022.S010
ACTGCGCCGTATAACCGATTAATCCGAACAGATAGGCAGTCATGACGGCAAAGCGCGGACGCAATTCAATCAGGCGTATCAGCGCGCCAAACAACAGCGGCATCAGCCAGAAATGATAATACGGGGCGAAAGTGAACGGTGTCGCGGCGGCAATCAAGATGATCAGCGGCCAGTACAGCAGCGGATGTTGCCAATATTGTTCGAGTTTACGGAAAATATTCATGCTTTAAATGGTATTGAGGCCGTCTGAAAAGTTTTCAGACGGCAGGGAAACAAAATCAGTCTTTTTGAAATAATTTCATTGCAGGCAGGACGATTGCGCAAGCCAAGGCACCGGCGGCTACTCCGACCATCAGATTAGCGATATGTTCCATTATGCCGCTGTCCCAATGCTGCGCGTCGAGAAAATCGTGCAAAAAGCCAAGGTTGTGGGCGATCAGTCCGCCGCCGACCAAGAACATCGCCAACGTGCCGACAATACTCAAGCCGCGCATAAACCAAGGCATAAATGAAATCAAACCGCGTCCGATACCTTGCACGGCGGCGCTTTTTTGGCGCATCAACATCATACCGAGGTCGTCAAGTTTGACGATAATGCCGACCAAACCATAGACCAATACCGTCATGCCGACACCGATGGCGGCCATCACCAAAGAACGCGTCATCAGGTCATATTTTTCAACAACGCCCAGCGCGATAATGATGATTTCGGCGGAGAGGATGAAATCTGTGCGGACCGCGCCTTTAACTTTTGTTTTTTCGTCTGTGACTTCAGGCTCGGCATTGTGTCCGTCTTCGTGTTCATTGCGGTGCAGAAATTTGTGCAACAGTTTTTCCACGCCTTCAAAACACAAATACACACCGCCGATCATCAGCAACGGTGTAATCAGTGCAGGCAGGAAAGTGGAAAGCAACAGTGCAAGCGGCACCAGAATCAGCTTGTTGACCAGGGACCCTTTTGCCACCGCCCAAATAATCGGCAATTCGCGCTCGGCGGATACGCCGGTTACTTGATTGGCGTTGAGCGCCAAATCGTCACCGACCACGCCGGCGGTTTTTTTGGCGGCGACTTTGGTCATCATCGCTACGTCGTCCAAAACGGCGGTAATGTCGTCCAAAAGGGTAAAGAGAGAGGCGAAGGCCATAATGTTGTCCGGATAAAATCAAATAAACGCGCGATTATATATGAAAATTCAGTTGCTTGAATGGTTTCAGACGGCCGTTGACGGAAATTAACCAAAGGCCGTCTGAAAATGCTATTTCGGCGTATAACGTCCTGCCATGGCTTTATACACCATATTTTCGTATTTTAAGGCTTCATAGCGTTGGTTCAGCAGGTTTTGAGCCGAGCTGTATTCCGAATTCAAAGCCTCCAGCCAGTCTTTCAGCTCGTTTTTGCCGTGTTGGTAGCGCACTTGGTAGTAGCGGCTGTTTTTCTTGTCCAACTGATAACGCTGTTCCTGATTGGCAAGGCTGGCCTGCGCGTTTTTGTAGGCAAGGTAGTTGGTGTTGACTTCGTTCAGCGCGGTAGTCAGGGCTTTTTCAAAGTTGAGTTTGGCACTGTCGAAATTGGCTTGGGCGGTTTTGTCTTTCCACTTCATGGTCTGCCAGTTGAGGAACGGCAGATTGATGGTGGCGGAGCCGCCCAGCAGCGGGATATTGAACGCGCTCTTGGCTTTTTCAGACGACGTGCTCAAGCTCGCGCCCAAAGTAATCGACGGATACCAACTGCGTTTTTGCGCGTTGACCGATTGTTGTGACGCTTGCAGGCGGTATTCGGCGGCGCGCAGATCGGGGCGGTTGGCCAAAACGGTAATTGGTACGTCCAAGTTTACGCCTTTGACCGGCAGCAGGCGGAACTGTGCCGGATCGGCGGCCATGTTTTCAGACGGCCTTAAATTCAACAAATTACGCAAAACCTGTTTTTGCGTATCTAAATTGTTTTGCAAAGACAACAGGCTGTTTTCCGCGCTCAGCAATGACTGTTTGGCTTGGGTCGGCTGGCTAGAGTCGGCCCGGCCGTAGCGGAACTTGGCATTCGCAATGCGGTTGATTTCCTGATATTGCTTTAGCGATTTTTGTGCCAACTCAATGGCTTCGTTCAGATAGGCGA
>NZ_JBQCXF010000503.1:0-2111 GCF_051956635.1 Neisseria sp. P0022.S010
CTTTTGTTTCATGAAGGGCAGTATCGGCAGTTAGATATCGGTTTCCAAATAAACGACTTGGGTTTGCAGATATTCTTCCAAACCGTGTTTGCCGTCCGCCCCGCCGATGCCGGATTTTTTCCAGCCCGCGTGGAAGCCTTGCATGGCTTCGAAGTTTTCGCGGTTGATGTAGGTTTCGCCGAATTGCAGGCGGCGGGTGACGTAGAAGGCTTCGTTCAGGTTGGTGGTGTAAACGGAGCTGGTCAGACCGAATTCGCAGTCGTTTGCCAAGGCGATGACTTGGTCGAGCGTGTCGAAAGTGGAAACAGGCAGGACGGGGCCGAAGGTTTCTTCCTTCATAATGTCCATGTTGTTGTCGGTGTCGGTCAGCAGGGTCGGCTCGAAGAAATAGCCGCGTCCTTCGGCGCGTTTGCCGCCGCAGACCAGCGTCGCACCTTGTTTGATGGCGCGTTCCACTTTTTCGGCAACGGCGTTGACGGCGCGCTCTTCAATCAGCGGGCCCATTTCCAGCGCGCCTGCTTCGGCTTCGGCAGGGTTGCCGTAGCGCACGCCTTTCATGGCGGCGGTCATTTTTTCGATAAACGCGTCTTTCAGGCTGTTGTGGACGTACACGCGTTCGGCGCAGTTACAGATTTGGCCGGTATTTCCCACGCGTGAAGCCAAGATGGATTTGACGGCCAGATCCAAGTCGGCATCTTTCAGAACGATGGCAGGGGCTTTGCCGCCGAGTTCCAGCGAAACTTTGGTGATGTTGGCGGAAGCGGCTTCCATCACTTGGCGGCCCGCTTCGACGGAGCCGGTCAGGCTGACCATATCGACTTGCGGATGGGCGGACAGGGCATTGCCGATTTCCGCACCCGGACCGTTCACCACGTTGAACACGCCTGCGGGCAGTCCGACCGCATCGACGATTTCGGCGAAGATGTGGCAGTTGATCGGGGTCACGCTGCTGGGTTTGACGACGATGGTGTTGCCCGTTACCAAAGCGGGACCCATTTTGCGGGCAATCAGGAAGAAGGGGAAGTTCCACGGCAAAATGCCGGCGATTACGCCCAAAGGACGTTTGAACAATAAAATATTTTCGCGCGGGCGGTCGCTTTGGATGATTTCACCTTCATAACGGCGCGCCCATTCGGCTTGGTAGTCGAGATAATCGGCAGTGAACATGACTTCTATGCGTGCCAAATCTTTGGTTTTGCCGCCTTCGGCGACAATGGTGTCGGTCAGCTCGTCGGCGCGTTCGCGGATGCCTTGGGCAATTTTGCGCAGGTATGCGCCGCGTTCAACGGCAGGCAAACGCTCCCATGCAGTTTGTGCATCTCTGGCCGCAGCAACGGCACGATCAACATCGGCTTTTCCGCCTTTAGGCTCACGTGCGATGACTTCTTCGGTTGCCGGATTCAATACATCACGCCATGTGCCGTTAAAGTCGGTTTCAAAGCGGCCGTTGATATACATAGACAGTTGTTTCATCAAACCTTCTCCTGTTGTTGTAGTTGGATGTAGTTTTAGTCTATGCCTAAATTGTCTGGCATACAAGAGGATTTGGCATGGGTTGATGATAGGTGTTTGGAAGTTTTTAGAAAAAGGTGATGGGTGGAGAGTTGGGTTTGATTGATTCAAGAGGTTTGTGATGCTTTGAGTTACATCTATAACAGCATTGTGGCAAAGCTCGAATATTATTGATGTTGATAATAAGGGAGGTATCAAGTGAAGAAAGGCTTGATGGAGAATATAAAAAAAACCTGCTTTTTTCAAAGCAGGTTTTCATATTTGGTGGGTCGTGAGCGATTCGAACGCTCGACCAACGGATTAAAAGTCCGCTGCTCTACCGACTGAGCTAACGACCCGATAATCTGTGTATTATAGGGAGCTTGTTTCTTTTCGTCAACTGTTTTTTTGAAATTTTTTTCAAAAAACGTAAACCGGCTGTTATTTGGCGTTAATTCTCCCGTTTTCGAGTATTAATTATGTTATGATTTTCTAATCTGTCAGTTCTGATGGATATTTTTTAGACCAAAGGATATACAACATGAAAAAATTATTGATTGCTGCGATGATGGTGGCTGGTTTGGCTGCTTGTTCTCAAGAGGCGAAACAGGAAACTCAAG
>NZ_JBQCXF010000504.1:0-2110 GCF_051956635.1 Neisseria sp. P0022.S010
ACCTGAAACCCACTATTTTCAGGCAGCTTGCACGTTCCTAATTACAGCTTCTCTCTAACCCAGCTTTCTACCGAATCCAGCATCGTGCCGACTTGGGAAGCATCCGTTCCCCCCGCCTGTGCCAAATCCGGTCTGCCGCCGCCTTTGCCGCCGACTTGTTCGGCTGCAAATTTAACCAGATCACCTGCTTTGACTTTGCCAGTCAGCGGTTTGGATACGCCGGCACACAGGGAAACTTTGCCGTCGTTGACTGCGGCGAGTAATACGATGGCTTGTTCTGATTTGCCGGTTAAGTCGGTCACGATTTCGCGCAGGGCTGCGGCATCGGCTTCGATTTGGGCGGCAACGAGTTTGGCTGAGCCCAGGTCTTTTGCATCGTCCAAGAGTTTGGCGCCTGCGTGGACGGCGAGTTCGGCTTTGGCGCGTGCCAATTCTTTTTCCAATGCTTTGGCGTGTGTTGCGCCTGCTTGGATTTTCGCCAGTACGTCTTTTTCGGTTTGAGCTTTGGTTTCGGCAATAATGTCTTTAACCAAGCGTTCTTGCTCTTGCGCCCATTTGAGTGCGTTCAGGCCGGTGATGGCTTCGATACGGCGCACGCCTGCGGCAATACCGCCTTCGCTGATGATTTTGAAGAGGCCGATGTCGCCGGTGCGTGAAACGTGTGTACCACCGCACAATTCGGTAGAGAAACCGCCCATTTGCAGTACGCGGACTTCGTCGCCGTATTTTTCGCCGAAGAGCATCATGGCACCGGTTTTTTGGGCATCTTCCATGCTCATAATGGCTGCGTTGACGGCAACGTTGGCCAAAATGGCTTCGTTGACGCGGCGTTCTACTTCGGCGATTTCTTCGGCAGTTACCGCTTGAGGATGGGAAATGTCGAAACGGGTGGATTCGGCGGTAACCAAAGAGCCTTTTTGTTCAACGTGTTCGCCCAATACATCGCGCAGGGCTTTGTGCATTAAGTGGGTCGCGCTGTGGTTGCGCATATTGGCATTGCGGATTTCGTCATCCACTTTGGCGGTAACGCTGTCACCGACTTTCAGACGGCCTGAAGTTTGTACGCCGAATTGACCGAATACGGCCGCTTTGATTTTTTGGGTATCGTGTACTTCAAAGCGGTTTTCGCCTGCGAAGATATAGCCGACGTCGCCGACTTGACCGCCGGATTCTGCATAAAACGGGGTAAAGTCGATAACGACGGCACCTTCGTCGCCTTCGTTTAATTCGTTGACTTGCTCGCCGTCTTTGTAGAGGGCGAGGACTTTGGATTCGGTTTGGCGTTCGCTATAACCTTTAAACTCGGTGTCTTGACCTTCGTAAGGAAGTTGGGCATTGGCTTTGAAGCTTTGTGCGGCACGTGCGCGTGCGCGTTGGGCTTCCATTTCGCGCTCGAAGCCTGCTTCGTCTAGTTCGATATTGCGTTCGCGGCAGATGTCGGCGGTCAAGTCGTATGGGAAACCGTAGGTATCGTAGAGTTTGAAGATGATTTCGCCGTCGAGTTTTTTGCTGCCTTTGGCAAGCGCGTTTTCCAACAAAGCCATACCGGTTTCCAGAGTTTGAGCAAAACGGCTTTCTTCGTTTTTCAACGCTTCTTCGATTTGAACTTGTTTTTCTTTCAATTCAGGGTAGGCATCGCCCATCTCTTTAACCAAATCGGCCACCAGTTTGTGGAAGAATGGTTTGCTTTGACCCAGTTTGTAGCCATGGCGTACGGCGCGGCGGATAATGCGGCGCAATACGTAGCCGCGGCCTTCGTTGGAAGGCAATACGCCGTCTGCAATTAGGAAGGAGCAGGAGCGGATGTGGTCGGCGATGACTTTCAGGCTTGGTTCTTCCATGCTGAAAGGTGCGCCGGTTTCGCGGGCAACGGCTTTGAGCAAGTCTTGGAACAAATCGATTTCGTAGTTGCTGTGAACATGCTGCATCACAGCCGCCATACGCTCCAAGCCCATGCCGGTATCAACGGATGGTTTAGGCAGCGGATTCATATTGCCTTGTTCGTCGCGGTTGAACTGCATAAATACGCAGTTCCAAATTTCAATCCAGCGGTCGCCGTCTTCTTCAGGGCTGCCCGGAATGCCGCCCCAGATTTCTTCGCCGTGGTCGT
>NZ_JBQCXF010000505.1:0-2104 GCF_051956635.1 Neisseria sp. P0022.S010
AAGTAATGGTAACTGGACGGGGAGACATGATGTGTGATGAAGCGGTTTATTTGTTTCAGTATAGCACCGGAGCGTGTGGTTTTAAGGCAATTTTGGTTATACTTGTTTAAAGAATAAAACGACGTTTTGACAGGGAATTTCCCAATCAAAACGCCTTCTGTTTTTCAGACGGCCTTGCGTCCAAATCAGTTGTTGATTACTTCAACATTGGTTTCAAAAGTAACAGTGTGTTGGTATTTAGATGCGGTTTTGCGTTTCGGATAAGGATATTTGGAAACGCTTTTCACTGCGCGTTCGTCCATTTCAGGATTGCCGCTGGATTGAATGATATTCACACGGTCAACATTGCCGGCAGGAGTTGTGAAAACATCACATCCATCAAAACGGTTTTAACGCTGCCGTTTTGCGCTTTCATGGCTTCCAGAGTTTCTGTATCGGCTGCTTGTGCGGTACCGAATACAGCGGCAAACAACAGGGCTGAGGCGAGGAGTTTAGTCGTTTTCATGTTTTAGTCCTTATTAGGGTTGTGGTTAGGTTAAATATTTCAGACGGCCTGATTCATCGTTATTTGAAATTCAAAATCGGCCAACCTTTTGCTTTGGCTTCTTTTTCCAGCTCGGCATCCGGATTGACGGCGACAGGTTCATCCACGATACGCAACAGCGGCAAATCGTTTTTGGAGTCGCTGTAAAAATAAACCTTGCCGTAGCTTTCAAAGGTCTCGCCACGCTCTGCAAGCCATTGGTTCAATCGGGTAATTTTGCCTTCTTTCAGGCTGGGCGTACCAACATAGTTGCCCGTATATCGGCCGTCTTCACCGGTTTCAAGCTGTGTGCCGATAATGTTGTGAATACCGAAAAGATGGCAGATAGGGGTAATGATGAATTCGTTGGTCGAAGAAATAACCAACATTTCGTCGCCTGCCATTTGATGGCTTTGCACCAACATACGCTGCATCGGAGAAATATGCGGAACAATATATTCGGCCATAAACTCACGATGAAACTCAGCCAACTCTTCCTTGCTGAAACGGGCTAAAGGCGCGAGATGGAATTTGAGGAAGGCATCGATATCAAGACAACCGTTTTGATAGTCTTGGTAGAACTTTTCATTTTGCGCCTCGGTTTCAGCCGCATCCACTATGCCTTTTTTAATCAGGTATTGCGGCCAGGAGTGATCCGAATCGATATTGATTAAGGTATTGTCGAGGTCGAAAATGGCAAGGTTTTTCATTGTGTTTCCTGTTGTTTTAAAAGCTGGCGCAAAAGCGGCAAAGTAATGCGTTTGCCCATCATAACGGCGTAGTTGTCGAGGGTATCGAGCATTTGCATCAGGCTGTCCATATCGCGCCGCCAATGGTTCAGCAGGTATTCGAATATTTCCGGATCGATGGTTACCTGACGGGCGGCCGCCATGCTGACAAGCGCATCGATTTTTTCCCGGTCAGTCAACGGTTTGACTTCGTAAACCAAGCAATACGCCATGCGTGTGCGCAAGTCTTCGCGAATAACAAGCTGCTGCGGCGTATATTCGGAACTCAAAAGCAAAAAGCCTTTGCCGCTGTTGCGGAAGCGGTTGAAGATGGCAAACAGTAAAGCCTGCTCTTCATTATTAAGCTTTTCGATTTGGTCAATGGCGAGATACTCCGCATCCAACGCGGCTTCTGTCAGCGGCGTGGCGGCGGCATCAATATAGAGGGCATTTCGTCCGGCATCGAGCGCCTGTGCAACCCACGCCCGCAAGAGATGACTTTTGCCTGCGCCCTCTTCGCCCCACACATAGATAAATTGCCCATGTTTGTGCTGCAACACATACACCAACTCGGCATTTTCTGTTCCCAGAAATTTGTCGAAGCCGGGATAATCATGACTGGCAAAATCGAAGATGAGCTGGTTCACAAAGGCGCACCGGTTAGGTTGAAATCGGCTTTATTTTACGTTGTTTTGCCGTCCACCATCAAGGATAAAGGCCGTCTGCAGCCTATACCTGCAACATATCTGCACTTCTAAACATATCTTGACGCGCTTACGGCATTGGTTTTATTCCGCTTTGGTTTTACAATGTCGAACTTCTCGCCGAAACATTTGTCTGTTCTTTTTCAGAC
>NZ_JBQCXF010000506.1:0-2102 GCF_051956635.1 Neisseria sp. P0022.S010
CTCGTGAAACCAATCCAGTATTTACGGCCACTCAATTAGCCCTCTTCACCAGCCTTTCCGCTGTACCGCGTACATTTATCAATGCTTCGGCAGGTTATCTGATTGAAGCGATGGGTTACTTTAATTTCTACTGGCTGTGCTTCGCTTTGGGCATACCGGGCATGTTGCTGCTATTTAAAGTGGCACCATGGAATGGCGAAAAAGTGAGTAACTAGATTGCCAGTCTAAAACTTCTAGTAAAACAAAAGGCCGTCTGAATATTCAGACGGCCTTTATCATACAAAAACTTTATTCGGCAGCAGGTTTGACAGTACTGCGGACATCGCCGCTTTTTTCTTTATGTTTCAAAACAGCGCGGTCGAGTTTGTCCATCAAAACATCAATCGCGGCGTACATATCCTGTTCAATCGCTTCAACGTGCAAATCTTTGCCTGCCAGATGCGCATCGGCTTCAGCTTTTTGATTGACTTTTTCCACCGAGAGCGTAATGGTCACGGAGATGATGTTGTCAGCGTGGCGATTGATTCGTGCCAACTTGTCGGAAACATAGTTTTTGATGGCTTCGGTAACATCAAAATTCAGACCGGTGATTTTCAGATTCATGATACAGCTCCTTCGGTTGATTAGTCCGTCAAAACGGATCGGAATATATCTACTCGGTAAATTTTCGCTTGTGTGCCGGTGGGATGTCTAATGATTCTCTATATTTTGCAACTGTACGTCTGGCGATTTCAATGCCGCGTTGTTTTAATAATTTGACGAGGGTCTCGTCCGAATAGGGTTTGCTGCTGTCTTCGCTTTCAATCAGCTGGCTTAATACGGCTTTGATTGCGCCTTGGCTGAACCCTTCGCCGTCATCGTCGGCATTGACTGCCTGTGTGAAGAAATAGCGTAACGCAAACAGGCCGCGCGGGCAAGACAAATATTTCTGATTGGCGGCGCGCGAGATGGTACTTTCCGCCAAACCCAATTCGGCGGCGGCATCTTTCATCAGCATGGGCGACAGGCCGATTTCTCCGAAGATGAAAAAATCTTCCTGATTTTTGACGATATACTCGGCAAGGCGGAGGACCGTGCTTTTCCGCAGCTCCAAAGAATCAATGCGCTGCTTGGCTTCGTTGATTTTTTCCTTCCACTCCGGTGCGCCCTCTTCCGCTGATTTCATCAGGTCGCAATATTCCTGATTGAGCTGTAGCTTTGGCCAAGCCGCCTCATTGCTGATGACTTCCCAGCCGTCCTTGCCCTCTTTGACCCAAACGTCAGGCTGAATATAAGGCGTAGGCGTGGCAGAGGCGAAACCGTAGGCCGGATAGGGATTGAGCTCGGCAATCATATCGAGCGCGGCTTCTATGGTTTCACTGTCGGTATCGGGATAGAGTTTGCGGAAACGCAGAACATTTTGTTTGCGGTTTTTGCCTAAGTCTTGAAGCGAACTTTGCACCAAATGCGCGGCCATTTGTCTGGCAGGAGAAGCCGGCAAACGCATCAGCTGCAGCATAAGTGACTCGGTCAAATCCGCCGCCGCCACGCCGGGCGGATCAAAGGTTTGCAATATATCCAGTGCATTTTGCAGGGCTTCTTCGTCCAGCATCCATTCTAACGGCGTGTGATCGATAATTTCTTCGAGACTGTCGGTGAGGTAGCCTTGTTCGTCCAAAAAATCAATCAAGACATGAACATAGGCCGCTTCCACTTGCGAGAGCGGATGCTCGCACACTTGGGCATGCAGATAGTGTTTGAAATCCTCTTCTTCGGCGATGTTGCTCCAAATATCTTCGGCATCGTCGCCGCTCAACTGCTGACCCGCACGCGGCATGGTAACGGCACGATTGAGCCCGCTATCGGCAAACTCATCGGTTTCCGGACGCTCAAGCAGAGGATTGTCTAATAACCAGTCTTCCACTTCGCGCTCAAGCTCAAGACCCGACATCTGCAAGATACGCAGAGACTGCTGCAGCCGCTGGTTGAGCTGCTGGGTCTGTTTGAGTTTAAGGACGAGTGAAGACATAATGTTTTTTTCGAAGTGTATGGATAGTTTTTCAGACGGCCTTTGTACGGAGGGCCGTCTGAAAAACTAGGTTATAGGTATTATATTTGTATTC
>NZ_JBQCXF010000507.1:0-2095 GCF_051956635.1 Neisseria sp. P0022.S010
ATCAAGCCTTTGGCCAATTCTTGCCAGACGCGTTCGGCAACCAAGGCATCCGCTTCGCCGTTTTCTACCATTTGCCGCATCAGCGACATGGTTTCATCGGCAATTTGAAAACCATAACGCGCGGCAAAACGGGCGATACGCAAAATCCGCACGGGGTCTTCGGCAAAGGCAGGCGAAACGTGGCGCAGGATGCCGGCTGCCAAGTCTTGTTGTCCGCCAAAAGGATCGATGATCGTGCCGTCTGAATCCTGAGCCATGGCATTTATGGTCAGGTCGCGGCGCATCAGGTCTTGTTCCAGCGTAACGTCTTTATCGGCATGAAAGCTGAATCCGGCATAACCTTTGGCGGTTTTGCGCTCGGTACGGGCGAGGGCATATTCTTCGTGGCTGTCCGGATGGAGAAAGACGGGAAAATCCTTGCCAACAGGTTGATAGCCTTGAGCCAGCATGGTTTGCGCATCTGCACCGACGACTACCCAATCGCGGTCTTTGACGGGCAGGCCTAACAGATGGTCGCGGACGGCGCCGCCGACAAGATAGGTTTTGATGGTTTGTGTATTCATATAAAAATCGAACGATATAAAAAGGCCGTCTGAAAAGCCGTATTGGGTTTTCAGACGGCCTGAGTCAGAACGCTATTATGACGCTTTAGGCTTGTTGCCGTCGATGATTTTCAAACCGGCGGAGACCAAGCTGCCGATGTCGGCGACGTTGGCAGGCATAATCAGCGTGTTGCTTTCTTTAGCTAAATTGCTGAAGGCGGCAACGTATTGCTCGGCAACTTTCAGGTTAACAGCTTCAGCACCGCCCTCGGAGCGGACAGCCTCGGCGATTTTGCGGATGGCGTCGGCGTTGGCTTCTGCCACCAGGCGCAGGGCTTCGGCTTCACCTTGTGCGCGGTTGATGCGGGCGATTTTTTCACCGTTTGACGCGTTGATGGCGGCTTGCGCTTCACCTTCGGATTGTTGGATTTCCGCTTCGCGCTGACCGCTGGCAAGGTTGATCTGCTCGATTTTACGGCCTTCGGATTCTGCAATGCGCGCGCGTTTTTCACGTTCGGCGGTAATTTGCGCCTGCATTGAGCGCAGAATTTCTTGCGGCGGAACCAAGTCTTTGATTTCGTAACGCAAGACTTTCACGCCCCATGCGCCTGCCGCTTCGTCCAAAGCAGCAACAACAATGCTGTTGATTTCGTCACGCTCTTCAAAGGTTTTATCCAATTCCATGCGGCCGATGACAGAGCGCAAAGTTGTCTGTGCAAGCTGGGTAATCGCCATGATGTAGTTGCTGGAACCATATGAAGCGAGTTTAGGATCGGTAACTTGGAAGTAGATAATGCCGTCCACAGTCAGCTGAGTGTTGTCGCGGGTAATACAGACTTGGCTGGGGACATCCAAAGGAACTTCTTTCAGCGAATGACGATAGGCGACGCGGTCGATGAATGGGATAAGAATGTTCAGGCCAGCAGTCAGCGCTTTGTGAAAACGGCCTAATCGTTCGACCACATAAACTTCCTGCTGCGGTACAACGATAAAGGATTTGAAACCAAAAACAACAACGACGATGAAGAAGAGGACGATGGGGCTGAGCAGAAATTCCATAATGTTTCCTTATGATGATGGTTGGGAGAGTGTGCGGATAATCAGAAGATTGCCGTTTTTGGCAGTAATGACTGCGCTTGAGGCCGTCTGAAAAGTATCTTGAGGCCGTTCGGCTTGTGCCTGCCAGTGTGTACCGCGGTAGGCGACTTCGTAAATATTGTCATGCAGGTGGCGTAGGATGCGGACGTTTTGCCCAATATCCAAATCATCGTTAAGCACTTGGGGAGCCAACTGATTTTTCAGACGGCCGTGTACCAGCCAGATACCGAGTGCGCTGATGATGGCGGCAGTCAAAACGGCGGCAGAAAAGTGACCGCTCAATCCGTACATGATTCCGGCAGCGGCCAGCGCTACGCTGACAACCAAAAGATAAACCGTTCCGATAAATAATTCGACAATCAGAACAACGGCGGCGGCAACAAACCATATCGTCATGCGGCATATCCTTTTAATAATCTTTTGATAATTCTTATCATAATGGCAACAGCTTGAAA
>NZ_JBQCXF010000508.1:0-2090 GCF_051956635.1 Neisseria sp. P0022.S010
TCATCCGCGACGACGTACCGACCGGCGAAGGCAGCAACTACCACCTCTCCAAAGACATGAACTTCATCGGCTTGGGCGGCTGCGGTGGCGGCTTGTCTGAAAAAATCGCCGTCAAACGCCGTTGGGTACACCCTATTTCCGACAAAATCCCATTGGACCAAGCCGCTTTGATTGAGCCTCTGTCCGTCGGCCATCACGCTTATGTCCGCAGCGGCGCGAAAGCAGGCGATGTCGCATTGGTCGGCGGCGCAGGCCCGATCGGTTTGCTGCTTGCCGCCGTGTTGAAAGCCAAAGGCATCAAAGTCATCATCACCGAATTGAGCAAAGCGCGCAAAGACAAAGCCCGCGAATCCGGCGTTGCCGACTACATCCTCGACCCGTCCGAAGTCGATGTCGTCGAAGAAGTGAAAAAACTGACCAACGGCGAAGGCGTAGACGTCGCATTCGAATGTACCAGCGTGAACAAAGTTCTGGATACTTTGGTTGAAGCGTGCAAGCCCACGGCCAATTTGGTTATCGTTTCCATTTGGAGCCACCCCGCCACCATCAACGTTCACAGCGTCGTGATGAAAGAGCTGGACGTGCGCGGCACCATTGCCTACTGCAACGACCACGCCGAAACCATCAAATTGGTTGAAGAAGGCAAAATCAACCTTGAGCCTTTCATCACCCAGCGCATCAAACTGGACGAATTGATTTCCGAAGGCTTCGAGCGCTTGATCCACAACAATGAATCCGCAGTAAAAATCATTGTTAACCCTAATCTTTAATCCTAAGGTTTAAAGAATAAACAGGCCGTCTGAAACTTTTCAGACGGCCTGTTTACTTGATAAATTCCCGAATGGCCCAATTCTATGCCGACCATTCACTTATCAAGAGCAAAATCTCATGAATCCAAAATACGCCCCACTCTTTCAAACATACACCCTCAATAACGGCGTAACCATCAAAAACCGCCTTGTCGTCGCCCCCATGACCCATTTCGGCTCACAAGCCGACGGTTTGATCAGCAACCAAGAGCGTACCTTCCTCAGCAACCGCGCAGGCGATATGGGCATGTTTATCACTGCCGCCACTTTGGTTCAAAAAGACGGCAAAGCCTTTCACGGCCAACCTGAAGCCACAGGCGAACACTGCCTCGACAGCCTGAAAGAAACCGCACAAATCCTGCAACAGCAAGGCGCAAAAGCAATTTTACAAATTCATCACGGCGGTTCCAAAGCCATGGATGACCTTTTGGACGGTCTCGATAAAATCAGCGCTTCCGCCAGCGAAGCCGAACACGCACGCGAAGCGACCGCAAAAGAAGTCGAAGCACTCATCGCCTCTTATGCGCAAGCCGCCGATTTGGCGCTTCGTGCCGGTTTTGACGGCGTGGAAATCCATGGTGCCAACACCTATCTGATCCAACAGTTTTACTCTGCCCAAAGCAACCGCCGCAACGACCAATGGGGCGGCAGCTTGGAAAACAGAATGCGCTTCCCTCTGGCCGTTATCGATGCCGTGATTGCCGTCCGTGAAAAACACCAGCGCGACGACTTCATTATCGGCTACCGCTTCTCCCCCGAAGAGCCGGGCGATGACGGCTTGACCATGACCGAAACCGGCGCACTGATTGACGCATTGGTACAAAAACCGCTGCAATATCTGCACGTTTCCCTGTGGGAATTTGATAAAAAAATCCGTCGCGGCGGCGATACCGCGCAAACCCGTATGCAGTTCATCCACGAACGCATCAACGGCAAACTGCCGCTTATCGGCGTGGGCAACCTGTTTACTGCCGACCAAATTTTGGCCGCCTATGAAACCGGCTGGGCAGAATTTATCGCATTGGGCAAAACCGTGATGATTAATCCGCACATCGCCACGCAAATCCGTGAAGGCCGCGAAGCCGAGATCGAAACGCAACTCGATCCGACGCGCGCCGACCATTACGGCCTCCCCGACACCTTATGGGGATTTTCCTCCAGCGGTACGCAATCATGGCTGCCGCCGGTAAAAGGCGCGGAATGGAAACCGATGGATATTTAATCATCGATTCATAAACAAAGGCCGTCTGAAACTTTTCAGACGGCCTTTGTTTTGGTGCA
>NZ_JBQCXF010000509.1:0-2088 GCF_051956635.1 Neisseria sp. P0022.S010
ACATGAATCGTGGTCGGGTCGGTAAAAGATTTGAAGCCGGAGAGTTTGATGTGGGTCAGGCGCATGGCAATGTTTCGAATCGGAAAAGAAGGCGTATTTTAACGGAAATACGCTTATCCGTTGAGAGAAAATCTGACAACTCAAATCAAATAAAAAGGCCGTCTGAAGTTTCAGACGGCCTTTTGTTTTTTAACTTGGATTACACCGATACGGCTGCTTTGATGTGCGGATGCGGATCATAGCCTTCCAGCTCGAAGTCTTCAAATTTGAAGGCAAACAAGTCTTTGACTTCAGGGTTGATTTTCATGGTCGGCAGGCTTCGGAAATCGCGGCTTAATTGCAGTCGGGCCTGCTCGATATGGTTGCTGTACAAATGGGCATCGCCAAACGTATGGATAAACTCACCGGCTTCCAGGCCGCACACTTGCGCCATCATCATGGTCAACAATGCGTAGCTGGCGATGTTGAACGGTACGCCAAGGAAGATATCGGCGCTGCGTTGGTAAAGCTGGCAGGACAGTTTGCCGTTGGCAACGTAAAACTGAAACAGCGCGTGGCAAGGCGGCAAGGCCATTTCATCGACCAAAGCGGGATTCCATGCGGACACAATCAGGCGGCGCGAGTCGGGATTTTTCTTGATTTGTTCCACCACATTGGCAATTTGGTCGATATGGCGGCCGTCGGGTGCGGGCCAGCTGCGCCATTGGTAGCCGTAAACCGGGCCTAAATCGCCGTTTTCATCCGCCCATTCGTCCCAAATGGAAACGTTGTTGTCTTTCAGGTATTTGATGTTGGTATCGCCTTTGAGAAACCAAAGCAGCTCATGAATAATTGAGCGAAGATGCAGTTTTTTGGTGGTCAACAGCGGAAAGCCTTCACTCAAATCAAAACGCATTTGGTAACCGAACACGGAACGCGTGCCGGTGCCGGTACGGTCGGATTTGTCGATACCATTGTCGAGGACATGGCGCATAAGGTCGTGATAGGCTTTCATGAGTTTCCTTAATGTATGTGTTGTGGGAATTTGATGCGTATTGTACCGAATTTTCAGACGGCCTGCCTCTTTGTCTGCAATGGGCCAACCCTTCCTCTAGGCTTAGCGTATATCCGTTAATAATGTTGACAATTTAGCATTTATTTACAAGAAATTTTGAGCCAAATAAAATTTTTACAAAAAAAATTTTGAAATTTTCTAGTTTAATTACTTAGAATTTTATAGCTTATTATTTTTAATATATGAAATATAATCCATAATTTTTAATAAAAATAAAAATATAATTCTAGTTTTACAAATTGGTAAAAAAATAATGTCAACAATTCGGCTAAAATTTTTCTTGGCAAGTAAATTTTTTACAGTTATATTTCAAAACATAAATATTGAAACATCTCACTCGATAGGAGTTGAAAAATGACTGACCTGAACACCCTGTTTACCAATCTTAAACAACGCAATCCCAACCAAGAACCCTTCCACCAAGCCGTTGAAGAAGTATTCATGAGTTTGGATCCGTTTTTGGCGAAAAACCCGAAATACACCCAACAAAGCCTGCTTGAGCGTATTGTTGAACCTGAACGTGTGATTATGTTCCGCGTCACTTGGATGGACGACAAAGGCCAAGTTCAAGTCAACCGCGGCTACCGCATTCAAATGAGTTCCGCCATCGGCCCTTACAAAGGCGGTTTGCGCTTCCACCCGACCGTCGATTTGGGCGTGTTGAAATTCCTCGCTTTTGAACAAGTCTTCAAAAACGCGCTGACCACCCTGCCTATGGGCGGCGGCAAAGGCGGTTCCGACTTTGATCCTAAAGGCAAATCCGATGCCGAAGTAATGCGCTTCTGCCAAGCCTTTATGACCGAACTCTACCGCCACATCGGCGCCGATACAGACGTTCCTGCCGGCGATATCGGCGTAGGCGGCCGTGAAATCGGCTATCTGTTCGGCCAATACAAAAAAATCCGCAACGAATTTGCTTCCGTCCTGACCGGCAAAGGCCTCGAATGGGGCGGCAGCCTGATTCGCCCTGAAGCCACCGGCTACGGCTGCGTGTATTTTGCCCAAGCCATGTTGGAAACCCGCAACGACAGCAT
>NZ_JBQCXF010000510.1:0-2088 GCF_051956635.1 Neisseria sp. P0022.S010
CATAAATACTCAGATGTATAAAAACAAAGACAACATTTTACCGCAAAGATTTAACGAATCTTGACTAAAGTCTAAAAAGAAAATTAGTTAAAAAAACCATGTAGTGAAGAATTTTTAGTGGATTTATCTGGTTTGATTGGTATTAAAACCTGCAAACAGAGAATTTGGCTGAAGCGATATGAATGATTGAAAGAGCCGTAACGATAAAGGCCGTCTGAAAAGTAGGATATGGGAAAAGGTTGTTGTGAGGATATTGGATAGCACCAAGGTGTGCTTTCAAGTATGTCGGCAACAAAGATGGTATTTATCTAAGGCTGTCTAATAACATCCTGTAACCTTAGCTTGGATAGTCGCTGATAGTTTTTCTTTCTATAAAACGATTTGTCTGAAATGGGAACGGCACAGATTGATGCGGAAGAGACGAGAAAGAGAAAAGGAGTAATGGCAAGTTAATGAGTGGAGACGGGGTTTAGCAATGATGGCTTCTTTAGATGAGATGGGCCGTCTGAAAGTACGCCCGCTTGGTTGCCAAATTTTAGATAAAAAAAACCATCTATACTAAGGGGAAAGTATAGATGGCCAAACACATTACGGGGAAAACGTCTTACTCACTTACTCACTTCTTTCGAAGCAAGCGTTACTCAGACAGGCGAATTATACAATAGTTCAGTCTTCACAGTGTTAAATTCTGTTAAATAAAAATAATAAGGTTTAGATTTTTGATTTTAAATAAATAAAAAATCCATATTGTTTAAAAATTTATCGAAAAAATTTGGAATTTTTTTAGATTTGGATAAATTTCCATTCTCCGGCGGCTAAATCATCGACATTCCAGTCGCCGAATTCCTCACGGTGGAGCTGCTCGACACGGTTGCCTGCGGCCGCAACCATGCGTTTGACCTGATGGTATTTACCCTCGGTAATAGTCATCATCAATGTGGTTGGGTCGGCCAATACTGCTTCGGCTGCGGCAACGGTTTCATTATCGTCATGCAGGAGGACGCCGTTTTTGAGTGTGGTGCAAAGGGTATCGTCGGCAGGATGTTTCAAAGTGACGCGGTAGAGCTTCGGAACTTTGTGTTTGGGCGAGGTAACGCGGTGGTTAAATTGTCCGTCGTTGGTAATCAGAATAATGCCGGTTGTGTCTGCATCCAAGCGACCGACTGCCTGCATATCGATATTGCGCATGTGGTCGGGAAACAGGCTGAAGATGCTTGGATATTGCTGAGGTTTGTGCGAAGTTTCGTAATCCGCAGGCTTATGAAGCAGAATGTAGAAATAGGGCATGGGGACGGCGGCAATTTCTTCGCCGTCAACAGACAGGGTGTACACTTGAGACGGGTCGATATCGTCTTTGGCACGATTATGGATTTCGCCGTTGATGGCAATGCAGTCATTGTCTATCAGCCATTGGCATTGCTTGCGGCTGCCGAGGCCTTGCGATTGGATGTATTTGAGCAGTTGCATGGTTGGTTGAAAAGTAGGAAATGTTCAGACGGCCTTTATTGTACTGGAAAACCGGTATTTAGGCCGTCTGAAAAGTAGGGGCAAAAAAATCGCCCCTTTAAAATGTTAAGGGGCGCAAAAGGAACACAAACCACTACCAAAAACTGTTACAGGGCAAATTCTCCTATTTGATGTGTTGCCGGATAAAGTGCTTTCATCAGGTCGTGCGGTGAAAGCGAGAAATCTTTGCTATTTGTCGTCAGACGGCCTTGCTGCGGCGTCAGCTCAAGCAATCGGGCGTTTGCCGACTGGATAAACTTGTTTTTCGTGCGCTGCATTTTTCTTTGCAGGGCGGAAACAACGCGGTTGTACAGACTGTCTTTTTGTTTGACTTCGCGTGTACCGGCAACCCAGCTCAAGCGTGTATTTCCGTCTTCATCTTCAATCAGCAGGATGCCGGTTTCAGATTGGGGCGATTTGCCCATACAAGGGAGCCAAACATAATATCGGCCATCTAAAGTAATGAATACTGCGTCATGTACTTCGCATTCGTCGCAACACTTGGTGGCGATCAAAGAGCGGATGGCTTGTTGGTGCAGTCTCAGAATGTCAAGGGAGACTTGCTTAAAAATACTTTCGGGC
>NZ_JBQCXF010000511.1:0-2086 GCF_051956635.1 Neisseria sp. P0022.S010
GTACTTCTTTCTGCATTGGGTGTTTCTACGCTTGCTAATGCAGCAGATGATTTTATTAATGCTAGTTCTGGCACTGAAACTGCTACAGTTGGTATTTCAAAGGATGTCGCTGTTGGTCGCAATGCTAAGGCTAATGATGGAAACACTAGCCCCGCTATTGGCGGTGCGACAACAGTAGGTACAGACACCGTTGCAAAAGGAAACGGTGCGAGTGCATACGGTTATGGTGCTAAAGCTGATGGAGATAATGCTTCGGCTCTTGGTAATCAAGCTAATGCTACAGGGCTAGCTACAACTGCTGTTGGGGTATCCACCCAAGCAACAGGCACTTATTCTGTTGCTGTAGGTTCAAATGCTAAGGCTACAGGCTTTGGATCTGTGAGTATTGGTTTAGCGTCTATACCGGATACTGGAGCAACTAAAAATTATGCTGTATCTATCGGTGCATTTTCAGGCGCTGATGTAGAAAATGGCGTTGCATTAGGTTCATACTCTAAAGCAACTGTTAATAAAGAGGCTGTAGGATATGATCCGTCAACTCAAGCTGCTACAACTGAGACAAGTGCAGCTTGGAAAGCTTCACATGCTGCGGTTTCTGTTGGTGACGTTGACAACAATATCACCCGTCAAATCACCAGCGTTGCTGCGGGTACAAAAGATACTGATGCAGTGAACGTGGCTCAATTGAAATCTTTAGACGGTAAAGTTGAGAAAAACAAAACCGATATTGCAACTAATAAAGCCGATATCGCAACCAACAAAACCAATATTGCGACTAACACGGGTAATATTGCGACTAACACGGGTAATATTGCGACTAATACAGCTAATATTGCTGCTAACACGGGTAAGATTACGGCTAATACGGCTAATATTGCGGCTAACACGGGTAAGATTACGGCTAATACGGCTAATATTGCGGCTAACACAGCTAACATTCAGACTAACGCGAATAATATTGCGGCGATTAACACTCAATTAGCGGATAATAACGATTCCATCAATGAATTGCGTGGCAATGTAAACCTCTTAAATAAAGACTTGAGAGGCGGTGTTGCGAGTGCGATTGCTCACGCTTCTGTTCCTCAATCCACCAAAGCCGGTGCTATCGGTGTGGGTGTGGGTACCGGTTTCTATGGTGGTCAATCTGCGGTTTCTCTTGGTGTGTCCGGTGTTACCCCTAATGAAAACTGGGTGTTTAAAGCCAGCGTTTCTACCAATAGCCGTGGTAACTACGGTGTGGGTGCCGGTGCGTTTTACCAATGGTAATAAACTGTTAATTCCGAGTTAATCGGAGCATAATAAAAAAGCCATTCTGAAATAGAATGGCTTTTTTGTTGCGATGAGAAATTATGCTAAGATTTTGTCTAATGCTTTGCTGACATCTTCTACTTTTTGCGTGCCGTCTAAGCGGAAATATTAGGTGTTGCCCGCTTTGGCTTCTGCTTGGTAGTAATCCACTAATGGTTTGGTGGTGTTGTGATACACTTTTTTTGGGCGGTTTTTCAGACGGCATGAGGGTGAATATGTTATATTTACGCCTAAAAACCCAATTTTCCGGACAACATGAAACGCGCCAAACAATATCCTTTTTTATCCTTACAGCGGCAACGTTTTCATCTAAACTTTGAAAACGCTTCTTCCGCCGCCAACCTTCCGAGCGAACGCGATTTTTACCGCTGGGCGTGGTCTGCCTTAAAAAACGAATACCGCCGCGCAGACATCAGCCTGATTCTTCTGGACGAAGAAGAAGCCCGCGCTTACAACCGCGACTACCGCGGCAAAGATTACGCCACCAATGTCTTGAGTTTCGCGCTCAACGAAGGCGAAATCCTGCCCGACCAGTTTTCAGACGGCCTGTATGGCGATTTGGTGATTTGCCCGCAAGTGGTTTTGAAAGAAGCCGCCGAACAAGGCAAAACACCCGAGCAGCATTTTGCCCACCTGACCATACACGGTACTTTACACCTGATGGGCTACGACCACATCGAAGACGATGAAGCCGAAATAATGGAAGCCGAAGAAATCCGCCTGATGCTGGCGGCAGGCTTCCCCAACCCCTACCAAGAGGACGAATATTAAAATG
>NZ_JBQCXF010000512.1:0-2084 GCF_051956635.1 Neisseria sp. P0022.S010
AGCAGGCGGTCAAGCATCCGAATTGGAGCATGGGGCGCAAAATTTCCGTCGATTCCGCGTCAATGATGAATAAGGGCTTGGAGTTGATTGAGGCGCATTGGCTGTTTAACTGTCCGCCGGAAAAACTCGAAGTCGTCATCCATCCGCAATCTGTAATTCACAGCATGGTGCGTTATCGCGATGGTTCGGTATTGGCGCAGTTGGGCAATCCCGATATGCGTACGCCGATTGCTTATTGTTTGGGCCTGCCCGAACGTATCGACTCCGGCGTGGGCGAGCTGGATTTCGGCGCATTGTCCGCATTGACCTTCCAAAAGCCTGACTTTAACCGTTTCCCATGTCTGAAACTTGCCTATCAGGCCATGAATGCAGGCGGCGCCGCGCCTTGCGTGTTGAACGCCGCCAACGAAGTTGCCGTGGCCGCTTTTTTAGATAAACGCATCAAGTTTACCGATATTGTCAAAGTCGTTGCCCACTGCCTTGCCCAAGATTTTTCAGACGGCCGTCATGATATCGAAAGCCTGTTGGCGCAAGACGTGCAAACACGCAGACAGGCAGAAGCCTTTATCGGCAAACAATAAAGCTTCAATGACAGGCCGTCTGAAACGTCAACCGCTTGGCATTTAGGCAGACAAAATGGAACAACTGCCTTTATAATCGGTTTTCAGACGGCCTTATCCGTTGATTATCACATTCCATTCAGGGGATTTTTTTGCAAACCTTTTTAGCCTTTATCGTCGCCATTCTGATTTTGGTCAGCCTGCATGAGTTCGGACACTATATTGTTGCCCGCTGGTGCGGCGTTAAAGTCGTGCGCTTTTCTGTCGGTTTCGGTAAGCCCTTTTTCACCCGAAAACGCGGCGATACCGAGTGGTGCCTTGCCCCGATTCCGCTGGGCGGTTACGTTAAAATGGTCGATACGCGCGAAGGCGAGGTGGCGGAAGCAGATTTGCCGTACGCCTTTGACAAGCAGCATCCGGCCAAGCGCATCGCCATTGTCGCTGCAGGTCCTTTGACCAATTTGATTTTGGCCGTTTTACTTTATGGTTTGAGCTTTTCCTTCGGCGTAACCGAGTTGCGCCCCTATGTCGGCATGGTCGATCCTGCCAGTATTGCCGCCAAAGCAGGTTTTCAGGCAGGCGATAAAATTGTATCGGTCAACGGAATCGCCGTTAAAGACTGGAGCGATGCGCAAACCGAGATGGTGTTGAACCTTGAAGCCGGCCCTGTAAAAGTTGCTGTTCAGACGGCCTCAAATACCCAAGCCATCCGCATAATTGATGCCGCCGGTACGCCTGAAGCAGGTAAAGTTGCGAAAAGCCAAGGCAACATCGGCCTTTTGCCTTTTAGAATTACTAACCGCATCGGCAAAGTCTTGGCCAATAGTCCGGCCGAAAAAGCAGGTTTGAAGGAAAACGACAAACTGCTGACCGCCGATGGGAAGCCCATCGAAAGCTGGCAGGAATGGACGGAACTCTTCCGCGCCAGCCCCGGCAAACGAATCGAACTGACTTACGAGCGCGACGGTAAAATACTGGCGACCGCTATCCGGCCGGACAGCGTCGAGCAGTCGGCGGGCGTGCTGGTGGGTAGAGCAGGGCTTGCCGCCCAGGCGGATAAAGAGTGGGATAAAACCATCCGCTACCGTTATACGCCTTCCGTTGCCCAAGCTTTTGAATTGGGTTGGAACAAAACCGTCAACTATTCGTGGACGACCCTCAAATTTTTCGGAAAACTGGTTACAGGCAATGCCTCTTTAAACCATATTTCCGGCCCCCTGACCATTGCCGATGTCGCCGGACAATCCGCCAAACTCGGATTACAGAGCTACCTCGAATTTCTGGCCTTGGTCAGCATCAGCTTAGGCGTGTTGAACCTTTTGCCCGTACCCGTTTTAGACGGCGGACATTTGGTTTTCTATACCGCCGAATGGATACGCGGAAAGCCTTTGAGCGAACGCATACAGGCAGTCGGCCTGCGCTTCGGACTGGCAGCCATGCTTTTGATGATGGCTGTGGCTTTCTTTAATGACATCAACCGTTTGTTTGGATAATTTATGAAACTGAACCAGATTGCTTCCGCTT
>NZ_JBQCXF010000513.1:0-2080 GCF_051956635.1 Neisseria sp. P0022.S010
GTCCAATTCGGACTATTAAAAGCTCCTCTCAAACCGAACCTATCCTAAATATAGTAAACTAATCCTCTATTTCCCCGATTTGAAACACATTATGCCCCACACCATCCCTACCAACCGCTCCGACATCGAATGGCGCAACGAAAGCACCCAAAAACCGCCCAAGCAAGCGTTTTACATCCAAGAAGCAGCCGCAGTAGAAATTTTAAAAAATGCCCACGCGCAAACTGCAACTGTTTGGACTGGCGATTTTCACAATGCCAAGCAAGTCTTGGCCGCAATGAAAAAACGTATCCGCAGGCCGTCTGAAAAAAAGAAAGACGCGCCTACCGATATTCAGACGGCCTTTCACGCCCACCGTATGAAACAGGCTCAGCAAAGCCGTTTGCTCAATATGCTTGCCGTTGAAATCCAACCGAATTTTCAACTGGACAATGCACGCGCACCCGACATCTACGCCGCCCTGTACGATGTTTACGATACACCAAACGACAAACCATTTCTCTTACCGCTGAATCAATTACTGGGTTTTATCGGTGCGCACGAGTGGCACAAAAAAGGCATAGACATTCCTCAGCTTGATGGAAAAATCCATGTTCCTTTCGGCGTATTCTCTCCACTGCGTGGCGAATATTTGGATTTAATCGCCCAAGCACCACTCGCTCCCAATATTCAGACGGCCTTTGACATCGGCACCGGCTCAGGTGTTATTGCCGCAATTTTGGCCAAACGAGGCATACCCGACATCATTGCCACAGACACCAACCCCAAAGCAATTGCCTGCGCCATAGCAAACCTCGAACGCCTAGGCTTGGATAAAGCCGTCAATATCCAATTGATTGATTTATTTCCCAAAAATTGCGCCGATCTTATCGTCTGCAATCCGCCTTGGCTGCCGGCAAAACCGACCTCCGCCATCGAGACTGCCCTTTACGACCCCAATAATGCCATGCTGACCGCATTCCTCAACGGCGTACGCCAGCACTTAAATCCAAACGGCGAAGCTTGGTTGATTATTTCCGACTTGGCAGAACACTTGCATTTGCGTGATAAAGACTTTCTAAACCAATGCTTTCAGACGGCCTCGCTCAATGTAGTTGATATTCTGAAAACCAAACCGCAACACAAAAAAGCCATAGATGAATCCGATCCTTTGGCGTTTGCCAGAAACAAGGAAACTACTTATCTATACCGTTTGAAAGCGATATAAAATCAAGGCCGTCTGAACATTCAGACGGCCTTTAAGCATTTCCACAAAAGAAAACGGCATATCCGTAAAGATATGCCGTCAATGGGAGCAGGGACTGCTATATTTGGCAGTGGTTTGTGTTTTAGTCCTCTTGCGCCGCTGTTTGCAGGTAGTTTGGCAAACCAACTTTGCCAATCAATTCCTGCTGAGTTTCAAGCCAGTCGATGTGTTCTTCGTTGATGTCTTTTTGTTTTTCCAACAAATCACGGCTGACGTAGTCTTGTTGTTCTTCTGCAAGAGCGATGGCTGCAACCAGAGCATCATGTTTTTCATACTCTTTTTTCAGATCGCAGGCAATGATTTCTTCGGTAGATTCACCGATCAACAGTTTACCCAACTCTTGCAGATTAGGCAGGCCTTCCAAGAACAAAATACGCTCGATCAAATCGTCTGCGGATTTCATTTCGCGGATGGATTGTTTGAAGAAGTGTTCGCCCAATTCTTCAAAGCCCCAGTTTTTCAAAATGCGGGCATGCAGGAAGTATTGGTTGATGGTAACCAAAAGCAAGCCCAAGTTTTTATTCAATTCGCGGATAACTAAGCGATCGCCTTTCATTTTCAGCTCCTTATACGTTATACGCTAGACTACAGTTGGCTTTGGTAGTAGTTGCCTTCGCCGACCAATTCGATCAGACGCAGTTGTTGTTCCAACCAGTGAGCGTGATCTTCTTCAGTGTCTTTCAGTTGGGCAACCATCAAATCGCGGTTAACGTAGTCTTGAGCTTCTTCGCACAATTTGATGCCTTTTTTCAGCGCATCGCGTACTTCGTATTCAGTGTTCAAGTCTGCTTTCAGGCAGGAAATTACGTCGGTACCGATATTCAGTTCGGCACG
>NZ_JBQCXF010000514.1:0-2076 GCF_051956635.1 Neisseria sp. P0022.S010
AGCAGCCGCGTGGTGGAAACCATTTTTGAAAACCGCTTCATGCACGTTCCCGAACTCAACCGCATGGGCGCAGACATCACCACCGAAGGCAACACCGCCTACATCAAAGGCGTGGAAAAACTCTCCGGCGCCGTCGTGATGGCAACCGACCTGCGCGCCTCCGCCAGC
Organism: Neisseria sp. P0022.S010; assembly: GCF_051956635.1. NCBI lineage: Bacteria > Pseudomonadati > Pseudomonadota > Betaproteobacteria > Neisseriales > Neisseriaceae > Neisseria > Neisseria sp. P0022.S010. The sequence continues at coordinate 169 of NZ_JBQCXF010000514.1, forward strand.
CTCGTCATGGCCGGTTTGGTCGCAGAAGGCGAAACCATCGTTGAACGCATCTACCACCTCGACCGCGGCTATGAATACATCGAGAAAAAACTCGGCGGCGTAGGCGCAAAAATCGAACGCGTACGCGGTTAATCCCATACGCAGCCGATAAATAAAAGGCCGTCTGAAACACCGGCAATCGGGTTTCAGACGGCCTTTGCGTATTGTTTTGCGGTATAATTCCCAACATCTTTATCCATTGTTTTTAAAAGCACAAACCATGACACGCAAAATCCTTGTCACTTCCGCGCTGCCCTATGCCAACGGCAGCATCCACCTCGGCCACATGGTCGAACACATCCAAACCGACGTTTGGGTGCGCTTTCAAAAACTGCGCGGCCACGAATGCTACTACTGCTGCGCCGACGACACCCACGGCACGCCCGTGATGCTTGCCGCGCAAAAACAAGGCATCGCGCCCGAAGACATGATTGCCAAAGTGCGCGAAGAGCACCTCGCCGACTTCACCGGTTTTTTCATCGGCTACGACAATTATTACAGCACCCATTCCCCTGAAAACAAACAGTTTTCCCAAGACATTTACCGCGCGCTGAAAGCCAACGGCAAGATTGAGAGCCGCGTCATCGAGCAGCTTTTCGACCCTGAAAAACAAATGTTCCTGCCCGACCGCTTCGTCAAAGGCGAATGCCCGAAATGCCACGCCCAAGACCAATACGGCGACAACTGCGAAGTCTGCGGCACGACCTATTCCCCGACCGAACTGATCAACCCGTATTCCGCGGTATCCGGTGCCAAACCCGAATTGCGCGAATCCGAACACTTCTTCTTCAAACTGGGCGAATGCGCCGACTTCCTCAAAGCATGGACTTCCGGCAACAACCCGCACGACGGCAAGCCCCATCTGCAACCAGAAGCCCTCAACAAAATGAAAGAATGGCTGGGCGAAGGCGAAGAAACCACCCTGTCCGACTGGGACATCTCCCGCGACGCGCCGTATTTCGGTTTCGAAATCCCCGACGCGCCGGGCAAATATTTCTACGTTTGGCTGGATGCGCCCGTCGGCTACATGGCCTCGTTTAAAAACCTGTGCGACCGCATCGGCATTGATTTTGACGAATACTTCAAAGCCGACAGCCAAACCGAGATGTACCACTTCATCGGCAAAGACATCCTCTATTTCCACGCCCTGTTCTGGCCCGCCATGCTGCATTTCTCCGGCCACCGCGCCCCGACCGGCGTGTACGCACACGGCTTTTTGACCGTGGACGGACAAAAAATGTCCAAATCGCGCGGCACCTTCATCACCGCCAAATCCTATCTGGAACAAGGCCTGAACCCCGAGTGGATGCGCTACTACATCGCCGCAAAACTCAACAGCAAAATCGAAGACATCGATTTGAACCTGCAAGACTTTATCAGTCGCGTCAACAGCGACCTCGTCGGCAAATACGTCAACATCGCCGCCCGCGCATCAGGTTTCATCGCCAAACGCTTTGAAGGTCGTCTGAAAGACGTTTCAGGCAGCGCATTGCTGGCAAAACTCGCCGCCGAAAGCGACAACATTGCCGAGCAATACGAAAACCGCGAATACGCCCGCGCCCTGCGCGACATCATGGCCTTGGCGGACATTGTCAACGAATACGTTGATGCCAACAAACCTTGGGAATTGGCGAAACAAGAAGGCCAAGACGAACGCCTGCACGAAGTATGCAGCGAACTCATCAACGCCTTTACCATGCTGACCGCCTACCTCGCCCCCGTATTGCCGAAAGTGGCCGAAAACGCCGCCAAATTCCTGAATTTGGAAGCCATCACTTGGGCAAATACACGCGAAACCTTGGGCGAACACGCCATCAACAAATACGAACATTTAATGCAACGAGTGGAGCAAAAACAAGTGGACGATTT
>NZ_JBQCXF010000515.1:0-2076 GCF_051956635.1 Neisseria sp. P0022.S010
ACGGCCGTAAAACTTCCAGCGGCGAGCGTTACAATATGAACGCCCTCTCCGCCGCCCACAAAACCCTCCCTATTCCCAGCTACGCACGCGTGACCAATATGCAAAACGGCAAAAGCGTCATCGTCCGCGTCAACGACCGCGGCCCTTTCCACGGCAACCGCGTCATCGATGTTTCCAAAGCCGCCGCCCAACAATTAGGTTTCATCAACCAAGGCTCGGCCAACGTCAAAGTTGAACAAATCATCCCCGGCCAAACCGCCGCTCAAACCATTATTTCCCCAAACAACAAAGAATTTTTTGTTGATTTGAAATCCTTCGGTACCCAACGCGAAGCGCAGGCTTATTTGAACCAAACCGCACAAAACCTACCATCCGACAGCAAAATCATGCTTGAAAAACGCAACTACGAATACGTTGTCAAAATGGGTCCGTTCAGCAGCCAAGAACGTGCCGCCGAAGCAGGCGAACGCGCCCGTCATCTGAACCTGGCATCCGCCATCTGATTTCGTCCGCGTTACCGCTGAAGTTTGATACAATACAAGGCCGTCTGAAACCCGATTGCAAGGTTTCAGACGGCCTTTTTTAATCACAGGGGAACACCATGATCAGCAGGCTTACAGGCAAATTGATTGAGAAAAATCCGCCACAGGTCGTTATCGACGTCAACGGCGTCGGTTATGAAGCCGACGTTTCCATGCAGACTTTCTACAACCTGCCCTCCGTTGGCGAAACCGTCCATCTCTACACCCAGCTTGTCGTCCGCGAAGACGCGCATTTGCTGTTTGGTTTCGCCTCGGCCGAGGAACGCGCCACCTTCCGCCAACTGGTCAAAGTCAGCGGCATTGGTGCCAAAACCGCATTGGGCATTTTGTCGGCCATGAATGCCGACGAGCTGGCGCAAGCCATCGCCGAGGAAGATGTCAAACGCCTATCTTCCGCCCCCGGCATCGGCAAGAAAACCGCCGAACGCATGGTGTTAGAACTGCGCGGCAAACTCGTGTCCCATACCGTTTCAGACGGCCTGTTTGCCCCTGCTGCCGTTGCCGACGAAAGCCAAGACATCATCAACACCCTGCTTGCCCTCGGATACAACGAACGCGAAGCCAAAGCTGCTACCAAAGGCATTCCCAAAGGTACGGAAGTCGGCGAAGGCGTGCGCCTGGCCTTGAAAAACCTGCTCAAATAAGGCCGTCTGAAACATGAAGGCATTGGCACTGAGCGTCACCCTCTTGCTGAGCGCGTGCGTCTATACCGAGACTCCATATGGGCGCACCGCCGTCTTGGACCTGCCCGTCCACTCGCAAACCACCATCAACAAAACCGTAACCATCAACGCCCCGCCGGGAACGACCGTCATTTACCAAGACAGCCAGCCCGTTCACAACCATCCGGCTTATCCCGTCTATCCGCGCCGGGTTTATCATTATCGATAAACAACGCTGACCGTTTGAAACCATATGTTCAGACAGCCTGTTGAGAGACCAACCATGAAATACATCCTTCCCCTGCTTTTATTCCTAAGCGCCTGCACACCGGACACCAAGACCACAGATGCCGCATCCTCCCCAAAAACACACGGCTTCGCACACCGCCTGACCGAAGGCGAAAAACTGCTGACCCAAGCCCTCATCAAACAAGACCTCGCCGCCTACTTCAAACACGAAACCGGCGGCGCATTTGCCGAACAAGCCCCCTTATTCTCGGCCCAACAACTTGCCGAACAGAAAAACATCCCCAAAAACGATGCCATCGGCGTTTACGGCAAAATCATTAAGACCCAAGGCCGCACCGCCTGGCTGCAAACCAATAAGCAAACCCTCAAACTCGATTTGGCCGAACCGCTGCAAAAAGCGGAAGGCGAAGTTACCCTCGTCTGCCAACATGAAAACACTGCATTTCAAGACTGCCAAACAGAAGAAAACTTCGCCCGACGCTTTACAGAACAAATTTTCTCGGCGGTCGAGTCCGGACGCGTATCCGCCCAAACAGACGCACCGGCCGAAGAAATCATGGCCGGCCGCCTCATCCCGTTTTTGAGTGCCGCCAGCGACTTTACCGGCAACTTCAAAGCCTGCG
>NZ_JBQCXF010000516.1:0-2069 GCF_051956635.1 Neisseria sp. P0022.S010
GTGCGGACAATATAGCGGCGGCCATAGCTGGTAATGATTTGGGCGGTATCGGTCATGATGGGGTTTATTGTTTGGAATGGTGTGATTGTACCGAAAGTCGGCTATGGCCGTCTGAAAACTTGTTTGCACCTTTTAACTTTCTTTGGCTTGGTTTTTGGGTGTTTCTACTCTATATTTGCAATATATTGGTTTTCAGGAGATTTTTTTATGGATTTCAGTCAGTTGCTCAATCAGGTTTTGGGTGCGGCTCAAAAAGGCGGCAAAGTGGTGGCGGACAGCCCGCTCAATTCTTTCGGTGGCGGCGCGCTGACGGGTGCTTTGGCATCGATGCTGTTGAAAAAGAAAAACGCAAAGAAGCTGGTCAAGGCCGGCTCGGTCGCTGCTTTGGGTTTTCTGGCTTATAAAGGCTATCAAAACTGGAAACAAAACCAGCAGCAGGACGAATTGCCGCAAAGTGCGTTCCAACCTGCCGGCCTGATTGGTGAAAACCACAGCCGTGTGATTTTGCAAACGATGATTGCGGCGGCGGCTTCAGACGGCCTGATTGACGATGCGGAACGCGCGGCCATTGAGCGTGAAAGCGGCAGCGATGCGGAAACGGCGGCATGGCTGCAGGCGGAATATGCACAACCGGCCTCTATCGAACAAATTGCCGCTTCTGTCGGCAGCAACGAGGCTTTGGCAGCCGAAACTTATCTGGCGGCCCGATTGGTCTGCGCGGACTTGTCGCGCAAGGAAATTGTGTTCCTGAGCCGTTTATCCCAAGCTTTGAATTTGGACGATCAACTGGTCGAAAGCTTGGAAAAACAGCTCGAATTGGCTTAAGCCGGATTTAAAAGGCCGTCTGAAACCTGATTTCAGACGGCCTTTCGACTTAATTTCAGAGTAAAATAACTCTTTCGACATATTAAAGGCTGTCTGAACATGAATAAACTTTTTTCCACATTCAAAACGTTTTTAGCCGCTTCGTCCGTCTTGGTATTGGCTGCCTGTCCAAGCGGCAACGCGCCGCAATCCAAACCTTCTACGCAGGGTCAAAATACGGTTTCGCATCCTGCACCCAAACCGAAAGCCACGGTTGCGCTGGCTTTGGGTGGCGGCGCATCCAAAGGCTTTGCCCATATTGGGATTATTAAGGTTTTGAAAGAAAACAATATTCCGATCAAAATCGTTACCGGCACATCCGCAGGCTCGATTGTCGGCAGTATGTACGCTTCGGGAATGTCGCCCGACCGCCTCGAATTGGAAGCGGAAATTTTGGGTAAAACCGATTTGGTGGATTTGACCTTGTCCACCAGCGGCTTTATCAAAGGCGAAAAACTGCAAAACTACATCAACCGCAAAGTCGGCAACCGCCCGATGCAGCAGTTCCCCATCAAATTTGCCGCCGTTGCGACCGATTTTGAAAGCGGCAAACCGGTGGTGTTCAACGTAGGCAATGCCGGACAGGCCGTCCGCGCTTCTGCTTCGATTCCGAACGTGTTCCAACCTGTCGTTATCGGCAGCCGCAAATATGTGGACGGCGGCCTGTCACAGCCCGTACCGGTCAGCGCGGCGAAAAAACTGGGCGCAAACTTCATCATTGCCGTCGATATTTCCGCCCGTCCGGCCAAAAACGTCAGCCAAGGTATGTTCTCCTATCTTGACCAAACCTTCAACGTGATGAGCCAAACCGCCTTACACCAAGAATTGGGCCAAGCCAATGTGGTCATCAAACCGCAGGTTTTGGAGCTGGGTTCGGTTGGCGGTTTCGACCAAAAACAACGCGCCATCCAATTGGGCGAACAGGCCGCACGCGCCGCCCTGCCTGAAATCAAACGCAAACTGGCAGCATATCAGTATTAATCATCCGCCGTTTTGACAGGCCGTCTGAAAGTATGTTTTTCAGACGGCCTTTCTTGTGCAAATCTGCTAAAATCACGCGTTTCCTACAAATCATAAAATCCTAAAAAAATGAATATCTTTTACGAAGAGTCCGGCCAATTCAAAGTTGCCTCCATCGTCCAAAAAAACGACGCCACCTACCAAGTCGATACCCAACACGGCAAACGCACCAAAGTGAAGGCAAA
>NZ_JBQCXF010000517.1:0-2065 GCF_051956635.1 Neisseria sp. P0022.S010
TCCTTCCCCTGCGTGTAGGCCAGCCAAATGGCTTGGCGGTGGTGCGGGGTGAGACGGGTGTTTTTGTGCATGTTCATGTTTCAGTATTCTCCTGGAAATACTGTAAACAACGCTACTAGTTTCTACAGCAAAGCGAAACGTAACAAGGCCGTCTGAAAATATATGGAGCAACACGTATTTATTTTTCGCGCTCGTATGCTTCAATCTCGCCGACTTTAGGCGCATAACCGCTGCTTGTGTCGTGGCGCAAATCCAACCAAATATCGACCAATGCCCAAGCAGCCGGAGCGGCAATCACGTTTTGCCCCATACATAAGACCTGCGAATCATAGTTTTCCACCGAGCCGCGGAGGGTGAGCAAATCGTGCGCTGTCGCCGCCCGTATGCCGCGCACTTTATTGGCGGCGATTGCCGTACCCACGCCGGTACCGCAAATCAGCAGCGCGCGATCGGCACGCCCTGCCGCCACTTCCTGCGCCGCCGCAAACGAAAGCTGCGGATACGTTCCTTCGGGTGAAGACAAATCAACCAAACTGCCGACACGCGGGTCGTTTTGCAAATGCGCTTTGAGCGCGTCTTTCAATATCGCGCCGTTGGCCGGCGCGGCAATAACCAAACGCATAAAAACTCCTTGAAGCATACAATAAACATTATTCAGCATACGCCTGCGCGTGATACGATTCAAGCTTGCAACGCAGAAAGCACGGCATGAGCAAAACCTACTTCACATCAGACCTACATTTTTCACATAAAAACATCGCCAAATTCTGCCCGCAATTTCGACCGTTCGATAACGTGGAGCAGATGGATGAATTTTTAATCCAAACGTGGAATGAAACCGTTATGCCTGAAGATACGGTGTATAACTTGGGCGATTTTTCCTTTGCCCAAGACTACAAGCAGATAGAGCGCGTTTTGTCGCGTTTGAACGGACAACATCACTTGATTTACGGCAATCATGATCATGTGATTCGGCAGCATGCCGATTTTTTCCGCAGCCAAACCAAGCATGATGGGCATCCGCTGCTGTCGTCCATACGGCCGTATTTGAAACTCAAATCGCCGGAAATTAAGAATACACTGGTTCTCTTTCACTACCCGATTCAGGAGTGGGACGGCTGCTATCAGGGCTGGTATCACTTGTACGGCCATTTGCATGACAGGGTGGCGGCAATCAAAGGGCGTGCTTTAAATGTCGGCTTCGATTTGCACGGCCGTTTTTTGACGGCGCAAGACGTCGATAAGTTTTTGTGTGATTTGCCTAAAATTTCGTATTTTGGCGAAGTAGGGTTGAAGGCCAACTCGCCGGAAGAAGCGGCAGAGCTGGTGTCTCGGAAACTGGCGCAGTTAAATCAGGTATAATTTCAGACGGCCTTTGCGGATTTCCGGCAAAGGCCGTCTGAATATCAATTTCCCATTTTTGAGTGATACATGGAAAACCTTTTGGCTTACTTACTACAAAAAATCAGCCTCCCCAATCAATCCGGCAAGGACAAGTCATGAGTGGTAAGCCTTTGAAGTATCCCGTATCCGCTTTGGTTGTTTTGCATGATAAAGACGGCAATATCCTGCTGATTGAACGCACGGCGCCGCAAGGTTTTTGGCAGTCGGTTACCGGCAGCTTGGAAGAGGGCGAGCGTATCGAAGAAACCGCATGGCGCGAAGTGTGGGAAGAAACCGGTATCCGCCTTGCAGACGGCCAGCTGGAAAACTGGCACGACAGCACCGTTTATGAAATCTATCATCACTGGCGCCATCGCTATCCCAAAGGCGTTTTTGAAAACCGCGAACACATCTTCTCCGCCCAAATTCCGCGTGATACGCCCATCATGCTACAACCGGACGAACACGTTGCCTACGGTTGGTTTAGTGCGGAAGAAGCGGCGGAAAAAGTGTTTTCCCCTTCCAATAAACGCGCAATTTTAGAATTGGTCAAAAGGCTGAATGCCAAAAAGGCCGTCTGAATACGACAGTTTCACATTTTCAGACGGCCTTGGGTTTGTTATACTTTCGCCGTTTGACTCTCTTTAAAATCAAAGGAAACCATCATGGCAGACTTCAACAA
>NZ_JBQCXF010000518.1:0-2062 GCF_051956635.1 Neisseria sp. P0022.S010
AATTTGACTCTAGGAATTTTCGTTTTTAACTCACATTTGTTCGCAAACGAAAATATCGGAGTAATACTCCGTCATTGAAAAACACTCAACACAAGGATAGATATTATGTCCACCCAATTACACGATGTTGACCCAATTGAAACCAAAGAATGGTTAGACGCGTTAAGCTCTGTTTTAGAATATGAAGGCAGCGAGCGCGCCCAATACCTGCTGGAAAGTTTGGTCAAATACAGCCGTGACAAAGGCATCCGTATGCCTCACGGCACCACTACTCCATACTTGAACACTGTTTCCGTTGAAGACGAAAAAGGCATCCCCGGCGACCAAAACATCGAACACCGCATCCGTGCATTCGTTCGTTGGAACGCTGCCGCTATCGTTTTGCGCGCGGGTAAAAAAGATTTGGAATTGGGTGGACACATTGCATCTTTCCAATCAGCCGCCACTATGTACGAAGTCGGCTTCAACCACTTCTGGAAAGCTAAAGGCGAAGGCGAAGAAGGCGATTTGGTATTCTTCCAAGGCCACGTAGCCCCTGGCATCTATGCACGTGCTTTCGTTGAAGGCCGTCTGACTGAAGACCAGCTGAACAACTTCCGTCAAGAAGTTGACGGCAAAGGTCTGCCTTCTTACCCTCACCCTCACCTGTTGCCTGACTTCTGGCAATTCCCAACCGTATCTATGGGTCTTGGCCCATTGATGGCAATTTACCAAGCACGCTTCCTGAAATACTTGGAATCTCGCGGTCTGGCTAAAACCAAAGGCCGTAAAGTATGGGTATTCTGTGGCGACGGCGAAATGGACGAACCTGAAAGCCAAGGTGCTATTGCTCTGGCTTCACGCGAAGGCTTGGACAACTTGGTATTCGTTATCAACTGTAACCTGCAACGTTTGGACGGCCCAGTACGCGGTAACGGCAAAATCATTCAAGAGCTGGAAGGCAACTTTGCCGGCGCCGGCTGGAATGTTGTGAAAGTCATCTGGGGTCGTCGCTGGGACCGCCTCTTGGCAAAAGACAAAGATGGTATCCTGCGCAAACGTATGGAAGAGTGCTTGGACGGTGACTACCAAACTTACAAATCCAAAGACGGTGCATACGTTCGCGAACACTTCTTCAATACGCCTGAACTGAAAGCATTAGTCGCCGATATGACTGATGACGAAATTTGGGCATTGAACCGTGGTGGTCATGACCCTCAAAAAGTGTACAACGCTTACGACCGCGCTGTGAACCACGCAGACGGTAAACCTACTGTAATCTTGGCGAAAACCATTAAAGGTTACGGTATGGGTGCATCCGGCGAAGGTCAAAACGTTGCCCACCAAGCCAAAAAAATGGACAAAGCGTCTCTGAAACAATTCCGTGACCGCTTTGACATTCCGGTAACTGACGAGCAAATCGACAGTGGCGACCTGCCTTACCTGACTTTTGCTCCTGACAGCGAAGAATACAAATACCTGCACGCACGCCGTGAATCTTTGGGCGGTTACCTGCCTAAACGCAACCCTACCCAAGACGTTCTGGAAGTGCCTGAGTTGTCAGCATTTGATGCCCAACTGAAATCCAGTGGTGACCGTGAATTCTCAACCACCATGGCTTTCGTACGCATCCTGTCTACTCTGCTGAAAGACAAAAAAATCGGCAAACGCGTTGTACCTATCGTTCCTGACGAAAGCCGTACTTTCGGTATGGAAGGTATGTTCCGCCAATATGGTATTTGGAACCCTAAAGGTCAACAATACACCCCTCAAGATAAAGACCAACTGATGTTCTATAAAGAGTCTGTTGACGGTCAAATCTTGCAAGAAGGTATTAACGAACCAGGTGCCATGGCTGACTGGATTGCTGCTGCGACCAGCTACGCAAACAACGACTTTGCCATGATTCCTTTCTACATTTACTACTCTATGTTCGGTTTCCAACGTGTCGGCGATTTGGCATGGGCTGCCGGCGATATGCACGCACGCGGCTTCCTGTTGGGTGGTACTGCCGGCCGTACAACGCTGAACGGTGAAGGTCTGCAACACGAAGACGGCCACAGCCATATTCAAGCAGATTTGA
>NZ_JBQCXF010000519.1:0-2056 GCF_051956635.1 Neisseria sp. P0022.S010
TAAATACATCGTTTAAGATTTCATGATACGTAATTAAATTATCTTTACTTCTTATCGCATTGGCAAAAGTATCTCCACCATATTTTTGAAACTCAATTAATAATAAATTGATCTCATCTTTTGTAAAATTTCTGTTTGATTCCTTTGCCAGAATCAAAACATCTTTAACCGTTGAATTTAGCGTACTACGCCCTTTACCAAAATTGGTTATAATATCAACTAAATCAATAATATGTTGTTTATCAACTGTCAAAAGAAAATCAACTAATTCTTGTCTTGCCATTTCACATCTCAAAATTTTCATTAAAAATATTTTTAGAATATTGCTATATTGAACCTAAAACCAATAAAGTTATGTAAGTTTCGTCTTAAACCAATGATATATATTGCCAGATAACATTGGTTATTCTAACAACCTTTTACTGTTTTCAGACGACCTCCACCGCCCCCAATTCCAACAACACCTGAAACCCATCATTGATATACCGCTGATCCGGTGCTTCGAGGAATGGGAATGCCGCCACATCGCCCAGTTTCAACGCTTCCATGCGCAGGATGACGGCGGCTAGGTTGCTGCGGACAATTTCGGGGTCGGTGAATTCGGTGCGGCTGTTGAAATCTTCTTCTGAAAACAGTCGGATACACACGCCTGCGGAGACGCGGCCACAGCGGCCGGAGCGTTGGCGGGCGGCGGCTTGGGAGATTTTTTCTACATGAAGCTGCTCCACTTTTGCCCGTGCGGAATAGCGTTTGACGCGCGCGAGGCCGGTGTCGATGACGTATTTGATGCCCGGCACGGTGAGCGAGGTTTCGGCGACGTTGGTTGCCAGCACGATGCGTCGTTTCGCGCCGGAGGGGTGAAAGATTTTGTGCTGTTCGGCGTGCGATAGGCGCGCGAACAGGGGCAGGATTTCGTCGTTGCGGCGCAGCGTGGATCTGCGCAGGGCTTCGGCGGCTTCGCGGATTTCGCGTTCACCCGGCAGGAACACCAAAATATCGCCTTCGCCGTGTCGCGCTAATTCGTCCGCCGCATCGACAATCGCGTCGGTCAGCTCTACTTCCGCGTCGTCTTCGTCTTTGCTGGTCAGCGGGTGGTAGAGGATTTCGACGGGATAGGTGCGCCCGCTCACTTCCAGCACGGGCGCGCCGTTGAAGTGTTTGGAGAAGCGTTCTGCGTCTATGGTTGCCGAGGTGATGATGACTTTTAAATCGGGGCGACGCGGCAGTAGCTGTTTCAGGTAGCCTAGCAGAAAGTCAATGTTCAGGCTACGTTCGTGCGCTTCGTCGATGATAATCGTGTCGTAGGCGGCGAGATAACGGTCGGTCTGCGTTTCCGCCAGCAGGATGCCGTCGGTCATCAGCTTGACGCAGGCATCGCGCGAGGTGTGGTCGGTAAAGCGCACTTTATAGCCGACCGCGTTGCCGATTTCGGATTTCAGCTCTTCGGCAATCCGCTCCGCCACCGATCGCGCAGCCAAACGGCGCGGCTGGGTATGCCCGATTAGCCCCGCTGCCCCGCGTCCGAGTTCCAAACAAATCTTGGGCAACTGCGTGGTTTTGCCCGAACCGGTTTCGCCGCAAATAATCGTTACCTGATTTTCGGCAATGGCTTTTTTGATTTCGTCGAGCTTTTCGTGAACGGGCAGGGTGTTGTCGAATTCGGGTTTGGGCAATGCGGCCAAACGCTTCAAAAAGATTTCGTGCGATTTTCGGTATTTTTCTTCGACTTTGGCCAAGCCGCCGTATTTGTTGGGATTTTTAAAGGCGGATTGCAGGAAATGGCGGTCTTTGGAGAGGGTTTGGGAGAGGTCGGGGTGGGGCATGATGGTGCAATAAATTGAATAATGTGAAAAGAATGGAATTATAGCAAAAGGCCGTCTGAAACTTGCTTGCTTTCAAGTTTCAGACGGCCTTTGTATGGATAAACCATTTTAGTCGGCGGCGTGCCAAGGTTTTTGCATACCGGCGTGGAAACTCGGTTTTTCTCCGCCCCACAAGGTGTCGATGTCGTAGAAGTCGCGCACGGCAGGGAGCATGACGTGGACAACGAGGTCGC
>NZ_JBQCXF010000520.1:0-2054 GCF_051956635.1 Neisseria sp. P0022.S010
ATATTATACAATTAGCTTTTAATAACTGGATTAATTTTAACGTATAAGGATATTGGTCGAAAGTAAATTATAGCTCCATTACCGATAGTGTAAACGCCCGCGCTTTTATTGTTAAAAGGTCGTCTGAAAACGAATTTAGTTTTTCAGACGACCTTTCCCTTATCTCTATGTAAAAAGTGCGGTCAAGTTCCCAAGCGTTTTTCAAACTTTAAAAACTTCAAAATTTTCGCCCACGCGGTGGATTTGGGGCTGTTTAATAAAGTGATGCCGCAGGCTAATCAGATTGAAATCAATCCATTCCAACAAAAAACCGAAGCCGTTGCCGCTTTGCAGGCTGAAGGCATTGCCGTGGAAGCGTGGGCGCCGTTTGCCGAAGGTAAAAACGATATTTTCCACAACCCCGTGTTAAGCAAAATCAACACGAAATACGGCAAATCCGTGGCGCAGGTGATTACCCGCTGGCTGATTGAGCGCGACATGGTGGTATTGGCAAAATCCACCAAACCTGAACGCATGGCGGAAAACTTGAATGTCTTTGACTTTGCCCTCAGTGATGAAGACAAAGCAGAAATTGCCAAACTGGATGGCACGTTCGCCGCCATCGTCAATCACGACACGGTGGATAATTTGAAACGCATCTCCGCGTGGAAAATGGGCGTGTAAGTGTAGCGAAAAACCATCTGCAATTCATCATTATGAAAGGACAAAACATGATTAACGGGTTAGATATCGAACGTTTCCGAACTACCATGGCAGCGATTGAAAATGACCATACAAAAGGCAAGGCAGCATTACGCGCCGATTCGCGCTGGGTATCCGGCACGAAGAACGAAATCTCCGTGCGCCGCTTCCCTGCCTTTACCACAGACGAACCGAAAAACATGGGCGGTGAAAACGCCGCCCCAAGTCCGATGGAATACCTGATCGGCGCTGCTGCAGGCTGCTGCTCCATAGGTTTCGAGTTGCAAGCAGCACAAGCAGGCGTGAAACTGGAACAGTTTGAAATATCCGCAAGCGGCGGTATCGACATGGCCAAACTGTTCGGCATGGAAGATGGCTACGGCGGACTGGATAATCTGGTGCTAACCGTAAAAGTAAAAGCCGACGCCGACCTTCCTACCCTGCAAAATTTCGCCGACCGTTCCGCCGCCAACTCGCCAGTGTTGAACAGCCTGAAAGCGCGGGCAAAAGTGGTTGTGGAGAAAATCTAAACGGCTCAAACTACTTTCTTGTTTTTATTTCGTTGAAAGCCCCTTTTCTAACAACTAGAAAAGGGCTTAATCGCTCAAAGGAGTACATGACATGCAACAACTACACACTCTGAAAGACATCGAACAGGCCATCGCCACACACCCTTTAGTATCACTGTACATCAAAGCCCCAATCTGCGGTGTTTGTACGGTCGTGGCTGCCCAGCTTGACTCAGCTTTGGCGGTGGAAGGAAATGTGTATGCTGTAAAAGCCGATATTGCTGAAATACCCGAAATGGCCGGACGTTTCCACGTGCTGACCGCACCTGCATGGCTGCTGTTTTATCAAGGCAAGGAAGTAGAACGGATGGCCCGCTTCATCCCTCAGGCACAGATGAAACAGACATTGGCAAAATGGACAAAAGTAGCAGAAAGCGGACATCAGTAACCGGTCTATCAATCAATGTTTCAGACGGCTGCGGTCTTGATAATGATGCAAGCGGTCAAATTTTTAAGATGATTTGCAAAACACTTAAAAATTTGACCGCTCTTTATTACGAAAAAGGTCGTCTGAAACGGCTTGCAGACTGAGATAATGAGACCTTTGCAAAATTCCCCAAAATCCCCTAAATTCCCACCCAAGACATTTAGGGGATTTCTCATGAGCACCTTCTTCCAGCAAACCGCCCAAGCCATGATTGCCAAACACATCGACCGCTTCCCACTATTGAAGTTGGATCAAGTGATTGATTGGCAACCGATCGAACAGTACCTGAATCGTCAAAGAACCCGTTACCTTAGAGACCACCGCGACCGTCCCGCCTATCCCCTGTTGTCCATGGTCAAAGCCGTCCTGCTCGGACA
>NZ_JBQCXF010000521.1:0-2053 GCF_051956635.1 Neisseria sp. P0022.S010
CCGGCGGTGAAAAACGCCGTGTTGCTTTGTGCAAACTCTTGTTGAGCAAGCCCGACATGCTGCTGCTGGACGAGCCGACCAACCACTTGGACGCTGAATCGGTCGAATGGCTGGAGCAATTCTTGGTACGCTTCCCCGGCACAGTCGTTGCCGTAACACACGACCGCTACTTCCTCGACAACGCCGCCGAATGGATTTTGGAACTCGACCGCGGCCACGGTATTCCGTGGAAAGGCAATTACTCGTCTTGGCTGGAGCAGAAAGAAAAACGCTTGGAAAACGAGGCGAAATCCGAAGCCGCGCGTGTGAAAGCGATGAAGCAGGAATTGGAATGGGTGCGCCAAAATGCCAAAGGCCGCCAAGCCAAGTCTAAAGCGCGTTTGGCGCGTTTTGAAGAAATGAGCAACTACGAATACCAAAAACGCAATGAAACGCAGGAAATCTTCATTCCTGTCGCCGAGCGTTTGGGTAATGAAGTAATTGAATTTGTGAACGTTTCCAAATCGTTTGGCGATAAAGTGCTGATTGACGATTTGAGCTTCAAAGTGCCTGCGGGCGCGATTGTCGGCATCATCGGCCCGAACGGCGCGGGTAAATCGACGCTGTTTAAAATGATTTCAGGCAAAGAGCAGCCTGATTCCGGCGAAGTGAAAATCGGGCAAACCGTGAAAATGAGCCTGATCGACCAAAGCCGCGAAGGTTTGCAAAACGACAAAACCGTGTTCGACAACATCGCCGAAGGCCGCGACATTTTGCAGGTTGGTCAGTTTGAAATTCCCGCACGCCAATATTTGGGTCGTTTCAACTTCAAAGGCAGCGACCAAAGCAAAATCGCAGGTCAATTGTCGGGCGGCGAACGCGGACGTTTGCACTTGGCAAAAACTTTGTTGAGCGGCGGCAATGTGTTGCTGCTGGACGAACCATCCAACGACCTCGACGTGGAAACCCTGCGCGCGTTGGAAGATGCATTGCTGGAATTTGCCGGCAGCGTGATGGTGATTTCTCACGACCGCTGGTTCCTCGACCGCATCGCCACGCATATCTTGGCGTGCGAAGGCGATTCGAAATGGGTGTTCTTTGACGGCAACTATCAGGAATACGAAGCCGACAAGAAACGTCGTTTGGGAGAAGAGGGCGCAAAACCGAAACGTATCCGTTACAAACCGGTAACACGTTAAGCAGGTTTGAACCAAAAGGCCGTCTGAAACTTTTAATGTTTCAGACGGCCTTTTATTTTTGATGTTTATGATTGTTTTCTTAATTGCGGATGGTTTTCCAATGTATCAATGATGATTTCAATCATGCGTGGGGCAGTTTGTGCTAAATCGAAGCCTTGACCTGAAGAAAGCCAGCGCCAAATCAAGCCGTCTAATGAAGACTTGATGAAGATGACTGCCATATCGATATCCAAATTATCCGCCAATGCTTTTTGTTGTACCGCATCAGTCAGGACGGCAACGATTTTTTCACACCATAGTGATTGGTGTTTTTTAGCGATGGCAATGACCGCCTCGTTTTGCTCGGTGTGTTCGCATTTTAAAAACAAAATGCTGTGGAATTTATAGTGAAGCTCGTTGTGTTGCAGCCGCTCGAAAAAACGGGTCAGGGTCAGTCGGAAGCTTGACCAAGCCTGTTCGTTATTGTTGTTCGAGTCTCCTTTTATGCAGCTTTCGATGTCGTCGCAAATCCGTTGGAACAAGGCGTCAAACAAATCTTCTTTGTTTTTAAAATGCCAATACAGCGCGCCGCGCGTTACGCCTGCGGCTTGGGAGATTTCGTTGAGCGAAGTGCGGGCAATGCCTTTCTGATAAAACGTATCTAATGCGGCAAGCATGAGATATTCTTTGGTTTTTAAGGCTTCGGTTTTGGTTCTTCTCATAGTTGTTTTGTGGGAAATGTAAATTTATGGTTCGGATTATAAAAAATTACTTCTGAACATGCAAGAATGTATGTATAATTCAATTCAATACTTGATAGTGTTTCTCAACACTATATAATCAGCCTGTTTTTCATAAAAGCAGGCAATTTCTGTTTGCGAAATATGAGATTAAAG
>NZ_JBQCXF010000522.1:0-2050 GCF_051956635.1 Neisseria sp. P0022.S010
TCCAAATGCCCGGTTGCGGAAAGGGAACCAGTACGGGGGTTTTGAACGAGCGGCTGCTGTCGGAGAGCAGGGATTCGGAAACTTTTTTAACGCTGGAGTAGATGGATTTGACGACGGGAATGCGTCCCAAAAGGCTGTCCCATGCGCCGAGAATCCGTCTGCCTAAAACGTTGGCGGCAAATACGCCGGTAACGAACAAGACAACGGTGGCGGCAACAATGCCCAAACCGGGTATGTTGAATCCCCAGAAATGCTGGGGCTGCCAGCTTTCCGGCAATAGGCTGATCAGCCTGTCGGCGGCGGATATAATGTAGGTCATCGCCCAGATGGTTACGGCAATCGGCAACCAAACCAGTACGCCTGTAATCAGGTATTTCTTTAAAGCCTTGGCGATTTTTCCGCTTTCGGCTGCGGCTTCTGTCATCTTTGTTTCATTCCGGCAAGTTTTGCCCAAACTTTGCATTATACGCGTTTGGGCGCTAGGAAACGAGTATTTTAAACGAATGGCTTGTTTTGTTTTATTATTTCAGACGGCCACCTTGATTGCACAGGCCGTCTGAAACAATATGGGGGAATTAGATTCCGTCCCAGTCGTTGAACATCAGGCCGAAGCCAATGCCGTTTTGTTTGTGGTTGTAGTCAATCAGGCTTTCGCCGTAGCCGTGGAAACCGCGGACAACGCCTTTGAGTTTGCCTTTAATTGGGAAGGTATAAGCAGCTTCAACGGCACCGCGTCCGCTTTTCGGGTTGTAACGCAGGACGGAATAAACATTTTGTTTATCATTGAGGCGGTATTGGACTTTCAAGTCGCTGTAGCCCATGTATTTGTTGATGTCCGGATTGTCGTCGTCGTCTCCTTTTTGGTCGAAGGCGCGCATCCAAACTCTAGGAATAACGGTCAGCTTGCCCCATTCCATGCCGGCCATGGCGTAAACCCGGTTCCATGAGCGGGATTCCGGGCGGCTTTGACCGTTGGACTGGTGAACAAAACCTGCGCCAACCATGCGCAGTTTGCCGCCGAAAGGCAGGTCTGCTTTAACGGGTTGGGTAATGAAGATTTCGGGCTCGTAGTCGGTATTGCGGAACGGTGCGGATTTGCGGCCTTGGTTAAAGATTTGCCAGTCGGATTTTTGGGTATAGCCAAACCATACGTCGGCACGGGTTTTGAATAAATCTTCGGCAATTTTGCTTTTGAAGGAAACCTGCATTTTGGTTTCGAGGCGTTTCTGCTCGCTGAATTTTTCCTGCGTGGTTACGCCGCGACTGGGGGATTCCGGGTAGTAGTTGGGGCTGCTGTTGTACCAAACGGGCATGAGGTACATAGGGTTGTGCTCGCGTACGCTCAACAGGCCGCGTATGTCGTTTTTATCCAAATCGTACATCAGGCTTAAAGGCGTGTAGCTGTCGGCAGTTTCGCTTAATACGTCGTCTGAAATATTCGGATGGGTAGGGTTGTCGAATACGATGGCCGCTTCTTTTTTCTCAATGCTCTTGCGGACGCTTTGTTCGAGGTCAACCGGTGTTTTGGCGGTTTCGGTTTGCGCTTGTGGCAGTGGGGATTGAGGGGGGAGTTGCGCCGAGTAGATGTTGTCGTAACACGCCAAACGGATGGCATTGTCTTGAATGGTGGTGCAGTGTAGGGCGGTATCGGCGGCGGCCAGTGGGGCGGCGGCAATGAATCCGATACTTAGGGAATGTTTCAACATCTTGTTCATAAGAGTTTCCGTTGTTTTTCAGACGGCCTGATGAAAGGGTAAATGGTTTTATTTAGTCGGTTTGAAGTGTGAATACGGCAATGCCCCTGAAAGGCAAGACCTCAGGGGCATCGTATCAGCTCGATTATCCTGCTTTGATTGTCAGGATTTCCGGCATCTGCGTCAGTATTAAGCCAAAGCTTTTACTTTAGCAGACAGACGGCTTTTATGACGGGCTGCTTTGTTTTTGTGGAATACGCCTTTGTCAGCGATACGGTCGATGACTTTAACGGATTCTTGGTAAACTGCTTGAGCAGCAGCTTTGTCGCCGGCTTCAACTGCTTTCAACACTTTTT
>NZ_JBQCXF010000523.1:0-2049 GCF_051956635.1 Neisseria sp. P0022.S010
TTTCTTAAAGAATCATTAATGTATATATTCCGCAACAACCCGCATAACCACTTTGCAACACCAAATTACAAACAACTTTCTATTAATAAACAATCCGGTAACCATAAGTAAACACTGTTTTGCAATTTACCCAATTGCCACTACCGACAAAACGCCTAAAATACGCTTCATCTGCAAACGGAAACCCTTTCTCACTTTGCAAGATAACACACAACACTCATATGGAGCTTAGATCATGAAATTACTTTCTGTTATCACTGCAGCCGCATTGGCTACTGTTTCCTTCTCCGCTGCCGCTGCACCTGCCGGCTTCGTTTCTTACAGTTGTGACGGTGGCAAATCACTGAACGTGATGTACGGCTTTGACCGTAGCGGCCGTGCCATTACTGCTGACGTAAATGCCGGTGGCAAAAAAGCCTCTTTGGTTGTCGACAAAAAACGTTCTGACAGCACTGGCACTACTTTCACCAACCGTAAAGGCTATGTAATGTCTACCGGTTTCATCGACAAAAACACCCACACTACTTCTGAAGTAGTTGGCGTGAACGCCCCTAACGGCTCATTCTTGGTGAAAAACTGCGAACCACGTCCACGTTAATCCCAGTTTTTCTTTTTAACCGAATCATCCCGGTTTGATAGAAAGGCCGTCTGAAAAACAATTTTCAGACGGCCTTTTGATTCAAGCCTATAAAAAAGAGCGTGTACCGTACACGCTCTTTTTGTTTGTTCACACACTAATTAAATACGCATTGGCATTACGATGTATTTGAAGTTCGGATTATTCGGCACGGTAAACAGCGTTGAACGGTTGGCATCACCGAAGGCAAGCTGCATATCGTCGGAGTGGATATTACGCAACACATCCATCAAGTAGCCGATATTGAAACCGACTTCGAGTTCTCCGCCTTGGTAAGCGATTTCCAGCTCTTCGCGCGCTTCTTCCTGCTCGTTGTTGCTACATACGACACTCAGCAAACCAGGCTGCAGGAACAGTCGTGCGCCGCGGAATTTTTCATTGGCAAGAATGGCGGCACGCTCGAGTGCACCCAAAAGCTGGGTACGGGATACGAGGAAAATCTTGTCATTATCCAAAGGAATCACGCGATTAAAGTCAGGGAACTTGCCGTCGATGACTTTGCTGACAATGGTTGTGCCATTGCATTGGAAGCGTACTTGATTGTCCAAAAGCTCAACAGTGATGGACTCGGACGGATTGTTCAACAGCTTGAAGAGTTCCAATACCGTTTTGCGTGGCAGGATCACTTCCGTTTTCGGCAGTTCTGCTTCAATTTGGCTGGCCGCATAAGCAAGGCGGTGGCCGTCGGTTGCAACAAGGCGCAGCTGATTACCTTCAACCTGCATCAGCAAGCCGTTGAGGTAATAGCGGATATCTTGAACCGCCATGCTGTATTGCACTTGCGAAAGCATGGTTTTGAAGGTTTCTTGAGTCAGTGAGAAAGTCGCACTGACGTCGCTGCCGACGCTCATCAACGGAAAGTCTTCAGCCGGCAAGGTTTGCAGGGCAAAACGGGATTTTCCCGCGCGCAGAGTCAAACGGTTGTCCGCCCAATCCAGTGACACCAGCGCACTGTCAGGCAGGGCACGCAGGATGTCTTGGAATTTTTTAGCGTTGGTCGTAATACGGAAATCGCCTGCCTGACTTTCAGGGCCGGCGGTATTGATTTGGATTTCCAAGTCGGTTGCCAAAAGTTTGGTTTGTCCGTCTTTGCTTTCCAGCAACACATTGGACAAAATCGGCAGAGTATGGCGACGTTCGACAATACCGGTAACGGCTTGCAACGGCTTGAGCAGACTGTCGCGATCGGCTTGTAAAATCAGCATGTTCCATTCCTTTGAATTTGAAATCGGTTGATTTGGGTATTTTAAAATATTTTTTGTATTCAGACGGCCTCACATTGACATCAGGCCGTCTGAATATTGCATTGGGTCAGTTCTGAATCAAAATCAGCAGTTTTTCGTAGTCTTGCGCCAATTCGGGATCTTCTTCACGCAGTTTCGCCACCGCTTTGACACCGTGCATCACAGTCG
>NZ_JBQCXF010000524.1:0-2046 GCF_051956635.1 Neisseria sp. P0022.S010
ATTGGTCGGCGAAGGTAAACGCCAACGGCTGCATTTCGTCTTGACCGCAGTCTTTGTCTTCGGTGTTCATCAACACGAAGTTGGTGGCGTTCCACAATTTATTGCAGAAGTTGCGGTAGCCTTCGGCGCGCTTGAAGTCGAAGTTCACGCTGCGACCGAGGCTGGCGTAGCTCGCCATGGTGAAGCGCAAGGCGTCCGCGCCCATGCTGGGGATACCTTCGGGGAAGAGTTTTTTCGTGGCTTCTTCCACTTTCGGCGCGGTTTCGGGTTTGCGCAGACCGGTCGTGCGTTTCACTAGCAGCTTGTCCAAGTCGATGCCGTCGATCAAATCCACAGGGTCGATGACGTTGCCTTCGGATTTGGACATTTTTTTGCCTTCGTGGTCACGCACGATGCCGTGGATGTACACGTCTTTAAACGGTACTTTGCCGGTGAAGTGTGTGGTCATCATAATCATACGCGCCACCCAGAAGAAGATGATTTCGTAGCCTGTTACCAAGACGTTGGACGGCAGGAAGGCTTTGAGTTCGTCGGTTTCAGACGGCCAGCCGAGCGTGGAGAACGGCACGAGCGCGGAGGAGAACCATGTATCCAATACGTCTTCTTCGCGGGTCAAGCCTGTTTTGCCGGCTTGTTTTTCGGCTTCTTCCTGATTGCGGGCAACGTAAACATTGCCTGCTTCGTCGTACCACGCGGGGATTTGATGGCCCCACCACAGTTGGCGCGAAATACACCAGTCTTGGATGTTGTTCATCCATTGGTTGTAGGTATTGACCCAGTTTTCAGGGATAAAACGTACCGCGCCGCTATCAACGGCTTTTTTGGCTTTGTCGGCCAGGCTCAAACCTTTGAACTCGCTGTCAGGCTCGCCGCCGTTTGGCGTGGCGGACATAGCGACAAACCATTGGCTGGTCAGCATCGGCTCAATCACGGAACCGGTACGGTCGCCTTTCGGCGTCATCAGCGTGTGCGGTTTGATTTCGACCAAGAAACCTTGTTCCTGCAAATCGGCAACCATTTGTTTGCGCGCGGCAAAGCGGTCTAAGCCTGCGTATTTTTCAGGCAGGGCAAAGCCTGGTTGCGCTTCGCCTTTGAAGTTAAACACTTCGGCGTTTGCCAGCACTTTGGCTTCCAAATCAAACACATTAATCAGGCGCGTGTCGTGGCGTTTGCCGACTTCGTAGTCGTTGAAGTCGTGCGCAGGCGTGATTTTCACGCAGCCGGTACCGAAGTCTTTTTCGACGTATTCGTCGGCAATCACGGGGATGGTGCGGCCGGTCAGCGGCAGGATTAATTCCTTGCCGATCAAATGCGTATAACGTTCGTCTTCAGGATTGACGGCAACGGCCACGTCGCCCAACAGCGTTTCAGGGCGGGTGGTCGCCACGATAACGGCTTCGGCGGGATTGTCCGCCAGCGGATAGCGGATGTGCCACATAGAGCCTTGTTCTTCCACGCTTTCCACTTCCAAATCAGATACTGCCGTACCCAAAACCGGATCCCAGTTCACCAAGCGTTTGCCGCGGTAAATCAAGCCTTGTTCATACAGACGCACAAACACTTCGGTTACGGTTTCGGCGCGCACGTCGTCCATCGTGAAATACTCACGCGTCCAGTCGGCAGAGCAGCCCACGCGGCGCATTTGTTGGGTAATCGTACCGCCGGAAACTTCTTTCCATTCCCACACTTTTTCCAAGAATTTCTCGCGGCCCAAGTCATGACGGGACACGTTTTGCGCGGCAAGTTGACGCTCGACCACGATTTGCGTGGCAATGCCCGCGTGGTCGGTGCCCGGAATCCAGGCGGTGTTGCAGCCTTTCATGCGGTAGTAGCGGGTTAGACCGTCCATGATGGTTTGGTTGAAGGCATGGCCCATGTGCAGCGTGCCGGTTACATTGGGCGGCGGCAGTTGGATGGAAAAAGACGGTTTGGTCAAATCCATATCAGGCTGGAAATAGCCCTGCTCTTCCCAGTTTTGATAATGTTTGGATTCGATTTCGGCTGGATTGTATTTGTCTAACATGATGGAACTTTGTGAAATTAAGG
>NZ_JBQCXF010000525.1:0-2045 GCF_051956635.1 Neisseria sp. P0022.S010
AGCTGCATCTGTAAAGCCGCAGGTGAAAGCCTGTATTGTTTGTGAAGCGTAAATCTCTGATTTGAGGTATTGGGGCAATCCTGTGGGGGATTGCCTCTTTTTTTATCTGCGCCGTCATGCCACAATGACATCATCCCTTATCCAACCCGATCACGCCATGACTCCGATACTCGCCTTCGACATCGAAACCATTCCCGACGTAAACGGCATCCGCCTGCTTTACGATTTACCTGCCGATTTGCCCGACAACGAAGTCGTCCTGTTTGCCCAACAGCAACGCCGCGCCAAAACTGGCAGCGACTTTATGCAACACCATCTGCACCAAGTCGTCGCCATCTCCTGCTGTATGCGCTGGGGGCAGGACAAAATCCGCGTCAGTACCATCGGCGATCCCGAAGACAGCGAAGAAGTCATGATTGCCAAGTTCTTCGAGGTCATCGAAAACTATACGCCACAACTCGTCAGCTGGAACGGCGGCGGTTTCGACCTGCCCGTCCTCCACTACCGCGCCCTGATACACGGCATCAGCGCCGCCCGCTATTGGGACATGGGCGACGGCGATTTTGGCGACAGCCGCGACTTTAAGTGGAACAACTACATCAGCCGCTACCACACCCGCCATTGCGACCTGATGGATTTGCTCGCCCTCTACCAACCGCGCGCCAGCGTGCCTTTGGACGATATGGCCAAACTCTGCGGCTTCCCCGGCAAACTGGGCATGGACGGCAGCAAAGTTTGGGACGCTTATCATGCAGGCCGTCTGAAAGACATCCGCGACTACTGCGAAACCGATGCAGCCAATACCTATCTCATGTATCAACGCTTTCGCATGATGAGCGGCGCGCTCGATGCCGACGAATACGAAGTCGAAATCAAACGCATCAAACATTATCTGGCCGCACAAGCCGAAGAAAAACAACACTGGGCGGAGTTCGTCGCTGCTTGGCGTTAAACCAGGCCGTCTGAACAGACAAACCAAAAAACCAAAAGGGCGTGATTGACACGCCCTTTTTTATATTCCGACAAACCATGCCCGCTAAGCAGGCAAACGCCCCAGCGTGACCCTGTCCAATCCAGCCAAATCCTGTTCGGTTGCCACTTCGGCAAAACCGTTCTCCAGCATAATGTTCCGCACCGCTTCGCCTTGGTTATAGCCGTGTTCAAACAGCAGCCAGCCGTTGGCTTTCAGATATTTTGGGGCTTCTTGGGTAATGTAGCGGATATGGCTGAGGCCGTCTGAAAAGTCGGTCAACGCGTTTTGCGGTTCAAACCTCAAATCGCCTTGCAACAAATGCACATCGCTGTTTTCAATGTACGGCGGATTGGAAACAATCACATCGTATCGGCCTTCAGACGGCCTGTCGGTATCAAACCACGAACCCTGCGCAAACTCAACTTTTGCGCCCAATTCGGCCGCATTTTGACGGGCAGTATCCAAAGCACCGACGCTGATATCGGATGCGCGAACATCGGCATCAACGCGTTCAAGCGCGACGGTCACGGCAATGGCACCGCTGCCCGTTCCCAAATCCCACACGCGGCCTTGCGGCGGCAAGCGTTTGAGCACGGCTTCCACCAAATGCTCGGTTTCAGGGCGTGGAATCAGTACATGGGGATTGACGGCAAAGCGTCGTCCGTAAAACTCACGCACACCCAAAATATAGGCCATCGGCTCGCCGCTCAGACGGCGTTGCGCCAGCCTGTCCGCCCGCTGCCGGACTTCGTCCGGAATTTCTTCCCCGCCCCGTGTCAACAACTGCACGCGCGTATATCCCGAAGCATATTGCAGCAGCATTCTTGCTTCATTTTTAGGCAGTTTTGACAAGCCCAACCATTCGTCAAACATCATTTTTTATCCCGTCTGCCGCCGATGCGGCTCGAACATTTTTTCCGGCTTTGCGGCACGCTTGTTCAAAAAATATCATTTTCGCTTTGAAATTATATAATAAAGAAAAACACCTTATCGCCGTTTCGATACCGTAGGAATTTATCCGAATAACAGAAACGCTCCGCCGTCATTCCGCGAAAGCGGTCATCCGGAAACA
>NZ_JBQCXF010000526.1:0-2038 GCF_051956635.1 Neisseria sp. P0022.S010
CTGTTAAATTTTTCAACAATTGTAAAGCGAGTTGAGAAAACTTTGCGTTTGTTTGTGAGATATTCAAATCCAACGTCCGCATCTGTTTCTTAGACGATACGGCGCAATGCCTGCTCTGATTTGAAAAAACACAAGATAGTCATTATACTTAGGCTCCTTTGTCAGAGGCATTCCCTCAATCCGGCAATACGCCCGAAATATCTGTTCCCCCTTTACAACACAGCCTCCATACAACCATACGAAGAAATTATTATGTCTGAAGAAAAACGCACCTGTTCATTCTGCGGGAAGTCCGAAAACGACGTTAAAAATCTGATCGAAGGCGAACACGCCTTCATCTGCAACGAATGTGTAGAAACTTGCGGCATGATGCTGCAAGACAACGAATCAGGCGAGATTGAAAACGAGCTTGCCAAAGTGAACGCAGAAAACACCGAGAAAAAACTGCCTACCCCGGCCGAAATCGTTGCCAACCTCAACGACCACGTTATCGGTCAGGAACACGCAAAAAAAGCGTTGGCAGTATCGGTTTACAACCACTACAAACGCCTGCGCCACCCGAAAGCAGAGGGCAAAGTCGAGTTGTCCAAATCCAACATCCTGCTCATCGGCCCTACCGGCTCAGGTAAAACTCTGTTGGCGCAATCTTTGGCGCGCAAACTGGATGTTCCTTTTGTCATGGCGGATGCCACAACTTTGACCGAAGCCGGTTATGTTGGTGAAGATGTCGAACAAATCATCACCAAACTTTTGGGCAAATGTGATTTTGACGTTGAAAAAGCCCAGCGCGGCATCGTTTATATCGATGAAATCGATAAAATTTCACGCAAAAGCGACAATCCATCCATCACGCGCGACGTATCCGGCGAAGGCGTGCAACAAGCCTTGCTGAAACTGATTGAAGGCACGGTAGCGAGCGTTCCTCCGCAAGGCGGCCGCAAACATCCGAACCAAGAATTCATCAACGTTGATACCACCAACATCCTCTTTATCTGCGGCGGTGCATTTGCCGGCTTGGAAAAAGTCATCCGCCAACGTACTGAAAAAGGTGGTATCGGCTTTGGTGCGGCGGTGCACAGCAAAGATGAAAACGCCGATATTTCAGCCCTGTTTGAAACAGTCGAGCCTGAAGACTTAATTAAATTCGGTTTGATTCCCGAGCTTATCGGCCGTCTGCCCGTGATTGCCACATTGGCAGAATTGGACGAAGATGCTTTGGTCAACATTTTGACCGAACCGAAAAATGCCTTGGTCAAACAATATCAAACCTTGTTTGCAATGGAAGATGTCGGTCTTGAGTTTGAAGAAGACGCCTTGCGCAGCATCGCCAAACTGGCGATGGAACGTAAAACCGGTGCGCGCGGCCTGCGCTCTATCGTCGAACGTTGCCTCTTGGACACCATGTACGCCCTACCGGATTTGAAAGGCGTAGCAAAAGTCGTCATCAATAAAGAGGTCGTGGAAAAAGGCGAACAGCCAAAACTTTTCCGTGAAGACGGCAGCGAATATAAGCAATAAGGATCATTCTCCGAAAAAGACGTGTACTCGCTACACGTCTTTTTTATTTTTTAATAAAACCAAAAGTATATCTTTGAATAATGGTCTTATACATGAAAAACAAAGGCCGTCTGAAACATATTCAGACGGCCTTTGTTTTCAAGTTGCTCTAAGTCTGCCTTCATCCGGAGTATTGATGAGAGTGACTTCCTTGAATTTTATGAAGCTTATTTTTTTACTTTTTTAACAGCTTTTTTAGCTGGAGCAGCTTTGGCGGCAGGTTCAGAAGCCGCAGCTTCAGGAGCAGCAGTTTCAGGAGCAGCTACAGGCTCAGATGCAGCAGGCTCGGAGGCAGCTGATTCAGCGGTACGTTGATAGCCTTTGTCTTTCATGCAGGCATCAAATACAGCGCGGTCAGCATTTTCACCAGATGCTTGTTGGCATTGAGTCATTGCTTCTTCAACAGTGATGCGTGGTGCTGCCGCTTCTTCAGGTTTGGAAGAAGAACAAGCTGCCAACATCAGACTACCGGTTGCAAGAG
>NZ_JBQCXF010000527.1:0-2022 GCF_051956635.1 Neisseria sp. P0022.S010
TAATCGCTGACACAACACCGCTCTTTCATCCCTTTTGGGCGGTGCAGCAAGTAAGACGTTTTCCCGCAATGTATTGGCCATTCATACTTCTCCCTTAGTATGAATGGTTTTTTTTATCTGCAAAAACCGCTCAGGCCGTCTGAACGTTCAGACGGCCTGTTTACATTACTATTTGAAAAATTGTCCGCAACACGCCTTAAACTTTTTGCCCGAACCGCACAAACAAGGCTGTTTCATCGTCGGCAAAGCAACGGTCGGATCAATAAAGTACCAACGCCCGTCTATTTTCACAAACGCCGACAATTCATGATGGCACTCGGTTTGCCCGTTCTCTTCAAAATACGCCTCAAACTCGACCAAAGCATGCAGCTTGCCAAACAGCACATGACGGATAACCTTCAATCCCGACCACTGCGTCTGCTTACTCCATACCGCCAAATCCTGCTTGTCCAACAAATTCTGCTGCTCAGGGACAGTCGTGTCCACGATATAGTCGATTTCCTGCAAAACATACGCGCTGTAACGCGAACGCATCAACTCTTCCGCCGTCGCGGCCGCCGCCTCACGCGCATGAAACGGTGCGCAACATTCCGTATAAACACGCCCCGACTGACAGGGGCAAAGTGTAGCCGTCATTCCTAATTACCCGAATAAATCCATTTCAAAATTATAACGTAAACCCGACTCAGGCCGTCTGAAAATGAATGTAGCGAGTTTCGCCAAAACGATTGTAACGAGTTTACCAAAACGAGCGTGGAGAGTTTCGCTAAAATAAGCAAAGCGGGTTTCGCCAAAACAAACGCAACAATCTGATATAATGCGCCTTTTCGATTTTGACTATCCATGATGACCATTCCCATCCAAAGCATCAGCCGCCTGTTGCCGCAAACCCAATGCCGTGAGTGCGGTTATGAAGGCTGCCTACCCTATGCGCGCGCCCTGTCGGCAGGAGAAGCATCGGTAAACCTGTGCGCACCGGGTGGGGAAACCGTCATGAAAGACCTGGCCGACCTATTGGGCAAGCCCTACCTCGCGCCGGCAAAAACACAAATCAAAGCCGTAGCCCTGATTGACGAAGCCGTCTGCATCGGCTGTACCGCCTGTATCCGCGCCTGCCCTGTCGATGCCATTATGGGCGCATCCAAACTGATGCACACCGTCATCAGCGACGAATGCACAGGCTGCGGCTTGTGCGTTACCCCCTGCCCCGTCGACTGCATCGATATGGTTCCCGTATCGCAGCCCTTCCTGCCGTCCGCACGCCGTTTCAGCACCTCTGCCGAACCGCGCTTTGCCGCCGCCGAACACGCACAAAGCCGTTTTGAACGCCATACCGCGCGCAAACAGCGTGACGATGCCGAACGCAAAGCCCTGCTGGCGCAACGCGAAGCCGCCGTCAAAGCCAAACAGGCCGCACAGGCACAAACCCAAACAGCCGCACCAAGCGCCGCATTCAACCCTATGGATTTGATTGCCAAAGCCATGGCCAAAGCGCAATCGCAACAGGACAAACTTGTCTCCTCCGACAACCGCGAAGACTTCAAAGCGCGCCAAATCGAAGAAGCCAAAGAACGCGCCGAACTGCGCCGCGCCCAACGTGATGCCAAATACGGCAACGAAGCCGAAAGAGCCGCCGCCATCGAATTTCTGCGCCGCTACAAAGCCGAGCAGGAAGCGGCCAAAGAAGCCCGCTGATTTCCAAAACAACAAACCCATTCCGACCGCTTCAGGCCGTCTGAAAACATTGCACGAAAACCAATAACTTTATGACCATACAAGAATTTCCACACCAGCATACCGCCCATTGCGAAAGCGGTGTGATGTCCACCCTGCTCAAATACCATGGCCACAATTTAGACGAAGCCATGATTTTCGGCATTGCCCACGCACTGACATTTGTCTGGATGCCGCTGATCAAATTAAACGGCATGCCGCTGGTTTCCTACCGTACCGCGCCGCGCAGCATCATCAAAAACACCTGCAAAGCATTGGGGCTGAAATTATCCGTCCGCAAATTTTCCG
>NZ_JBQCXF010000528.1:0-2021 GCF_051956635.1 Neisseria sp. P0022.S010
AAAGCTGCTCGATTTCCGACAGATAGTGCGAGGTGTAAACCACCGTTACCCCCTGCCGCGTCAAATCCGCCACGCTGTCGAGGATAAAGCGGCGCGACTGCGGGTCGATGCCGACCGTGATTTCGTCTAGGAATACCAGTTGCGGCGTGTTAATCAGGCCGATGGCAAAATTCAGACGGCGTTTAAGCCCGCCCGAAAGATGCTTCGCCGCCTTGTTTTTATGGGCGGTCAGGTCGGTCTGTTCCAACAGCGCATTCAGACGGCCTTTGTCGCGCACTTTGTAAAGCGAAGCGAAAAACAGCAAGTTGTCCCACACAGAAAGCTGCGGATAAAACGCAAAATCCTGCGGCACCAAACCGATTTTCTGCCGCTCGCTGCGGCTCAACAGGCGCAACGGTTTGCCGTCAAACAAAATTTCGCCCTGCCGTACTTCCTGCAAGCCTGCCAAAAGCGACATCAGCGTTGTTTTCCCCGCACCGTTGTGGCCGAGCAGCCCCAAACATTCGCCGTCGGCAATATCGAACGACACATTGTCCAGCGCGGCAGTTTCGGCTTTGGGATAATGGTGGGAGAGGGATTGGATTTGAATCATGGTTTCAGACGACCTTTTTGAGCGATATTTATATCGCAGCACCCCATAAATAACGGTGCTGGAATTTGCCGTCCTTAAATATAAAGCAGACGCCGAAGGGAGCGCCGTCCGCCCCTTGTCTGCCGAACAGATAAAGCGTCTTATTGCTGTCGCGATAATAGGCTTCCCAGTCTTGATATACATTGCTGCCGCGTGCAGTGGTGGCAAAATCGGGCGAGAACAGTCCTTGCAGTTCGGCAGCGGGAACCGCTTGACCGTTTAGCGTGATGCGTTCAAGCGCGAACACGCTTTTGGGAATGTCGTAGTCTGTACCATAGAAAGGTTTGCCTTGATAGAGCCGCGCGGTATTTTTGTCTTTGTTGATGCCCGAGAAGTCGCTAAGTTTTGGATGGATGCGGCGGGCTACGATGTGTACTGTTTGTCCGTTGCCGGACAAAGTCAGTGTGTCGTCGCGACCGAAGTGTTCGCGCAGGCGGACGAAGCTTTTATCTGAGGCGGGAAATATCAGACGGCTGTAATGGATGAAACCGTAGTCTTCTGCGGCAGGTTGTTGCAGCTGGGCAGTACAGAAAGTCAAACTGCCTTCGCTGCCATCACCCAAACATTCCAACGGCGTGCCGTTGGGGATTTTTGCCAAGACTTTGGCATTCAAATCAGGGCTTTTGCGTAAGTTGGTATGTCCGTCGGCATCATGAACCAAGGCAAAGCCGTCCGGCGGCGCGGCATGGGTTAGGGCGGAACACAAGAATAAGACAGTAGCTAGGTAACGCATTTTTAATTTCTTTTAGTTTTCAGACGGCCTGAATGTCAAAATAATCCACGGTAGATTAATCGGGATCGAATAAATCCTGATTATTTCAATAATCCGCGCCACAATGCTTCTTCATTATCCGCAATGTTGCGCAGAAATTCGGCAATGTTGCGGCAGCCGTTTTCGGATGGTTTTTTGCACTGTTTCACGCACATGGCTGCAAACTGCCGCCATTGGTCGCCGATGGCGGTCATTTGTTCTGAGGCCGTCTGAAATGCGGGTTCGTTGCAGATATGGGCGGCCTGTTCGAGAAAGTAGGCGTAGATGTAGCGGAAACCTGCGCCGCCGGTACCGATTTCTTCCTGCATCCGCACCAAATGGCCGAGAAACAGTTTTTGGTATTTGTCATTTTGTTTGGTAGGCAGGGATTCGATTTTCTTGGCCAGCGTGCGGATGCCTTTTACGCCGATGAAAAAGACCGGTGCGAGCATATGTTTGGCGTTTTTGCGTATGGCTTTGCGGATAATGGCGGGCAAGTCTGCCATGATTTTTTCAGACGGCCTGTTGTCTTCCAAGGTGTACATCATGCCTTTTGCCGCCAATACGCCTTTGGCAAAGCGCGCCCGTTGCAAATCTTCGGCGGCGCAGCGTTGTACGGTTTCAAATACGGGGTCGCTG
>NZ_JBQCXF010000529.1:0-2018 GCF_051956635.1 Neisseria sp. P0022.S010
AAGCAGTCGGCGCAATCGAGGGCGAAGCAGACGTTTTCGGCTTCTTTGCGGCCGCGTCGGCCTTCTGTGATGTTGAAGGAGATGTGTTGCCCTTCGGCCGGAAGGCGGGTAAGGGTGGTGAAGGCGGCAAGGGCAAGAAAGATTTCTTGGCCTGTGTCTTCTATGGTAGCGGCGCCGAAGCCGCGCTTGCTGTTCCAGCGAGTAATCGTTCCGTAATAGCGCATAATGTATGTGGGGATATTATTATAGGTAACAGTTTTTCTTTTGACTGATTTTAAATCAAAAAGTTTAGTTATTGTCTTAATTTTACACTAGATTTATTTTGTTGGAAGAAGGCGGGCCGTCTGAAGGATTTCAGACGGCCTGCATGGTTTATGCCTATTTGTTAAGCACTTTTTGGAAGGTGTCGATCAGGTGTTGCGCTATGGCTCGGCTGCCGAATTGTTGCAGGCAATCTTGGCGCAAGCGGACGGGATCGTAGTGTGCATGGTTTTCGTAGAGGGTGAGCAATGCTTTGGTCAGTTCCGGTATGTTTTCGATTGGCACCAGCAGGCCGTTGTCGGAAGTAACGATGGATTCGGGGCCGCCGCAGCGTGTGGCGATAACGGGCAAACCTTGCGACAGTGCTTCGATATAGACGACGCCGAAGGTTTCGGTACGGCTGGCGAGGATGAATGCGTTGCTGTGGCGCATGAGGTCTAGGGTTTGGTCGGTGGTCAATGCGCCGGTAAAGGTAACGGCGTGGTTGATGCCCAAGTCGCTTGCCAGTTGTTTCAGACGGCCTTCTTCTGCGCCGCCGCCGCCGATTTTGAGTTTGAGTTGCGGATAGGTTTTGAGTGCTTCGGCAAAGGCAGGCAGGAGCAGGTCGTGGCCTTTGAGGTGGCGCAGGTGGGAGACGCTGCAGAAGGTGAAGTCTTGATGGTTTTTTTCGGGGAACTCGAAATCCTGTTCAAAATTGCCGCCCAGCATATTGGGCAGGTATTGCCAGTCTGTACCGGCGTAGGTTTTTTCGAGAATGCGGCAGAAATCACGACTGACGGCGAACCGTGCCGCGCTGTGGCGCACGGCTTCGTGCATGGACGGCCATTGGTTTTTGCGGACAAGGCCGCGTGAAATGGCGCTGCTGTGTTCGGTAATCACATAGGGAATGCCGTATTTTTTGAAGATGGCGCAGGCCAAAATGGCGGCGTAGTTGACGCAATGGGCGTGAATCACGTCGGGTTTGCCGTTGTCGGCGATATAGGCTTCAAAAGCTTTCATGCCTGCGTTGACCCAGCGGATGCGGTCGATATCGACAACCGGGCAGCGCGGGAAGAAATACATGCTGTCGTAGGCGTAAGTGTTGAGTCCGCCTTGCTGATGGCGGCGCAGGCCGTAGAAGCGCGAGAAGATGGTTTTCGGCTGACTTCTCAAGTAGCGGAACATGGGCACGACCATGCCGATTTTCATGCCTTCGCGTTGCAGGGCTTGGGCTTGGAGGCGGAAAAAGATTCCGTCCACGTCGGTTTCGGAAGAGGGGTACCAAGAGGGGATGACGACAATATGCATGATGTGTTTTTTATGGAAGTAGATAACGGCGAGGCCGTCTGAAAAGAAAAGATATCTTTCAGACGGCCTTTTGTATATTTAGTTCAATCAGTTGCCGGCAACCGTCATTTTGGAAACCAAGACGGAGCCGATTTGGTTGGACGAACGGCGTAATGCGTCGTTTGCCACGCCGGTGATGTCGCGGTACATATCCTGCAAACGTCCGGCAATGGTGATTTCCTGAACCGGATAGGCAATGACGCCGTTTTCCACCCAAAATCCGGCCGCGCCGCGCGAGTAGTCGCCGGTAATGGTGTTGACGCCTTGTCCCATCAATTCGGTAACCAGCAAACCTGTCCCCATTTCTTTCAACAGGTCGGCCTGCGTGGCGTGGGTGTGGTTCAGATACAGATTGTGCGCGCCGCCGGCGTTGCCCGTTGTCTGCATGCCGAGTTTTTTCGCGCTGTAACTGCTGAGGAAATAGCCTTCGA
>NZ_JBQCXF010000530.1:0-2018 GCF_051956635.1 Neisseria sp. P0022.S010
GCACGACCGATAGTTGCATGAACGATACCGGCTTTATCTGTACGGTATTGTACTTGACCTGCTTTTGCATTTTTAACTGCTTCAGCAACGTTAGGAGTAACAGTACCTACTTTAGGGTTTGGCATCAAACCACGAGGACCCAAGATGGTACCCAATTGACCAACGATACGCATTGCATCAGGAGAAGCAATAACAACGTCAAAGTTCAAGTTACCAGCTTTGATTTCAGCAGCCAGATCTTCAAAACCGACAATATCTGCACCAGCTTCTTTAGCAGCATCTGCATTTGCACCTTGAGTAAATACAGCTACACGAGTTGTTTTACCGGTACCTTTAGGCAGAACGACTGAACCACGAATAACTTGGTCAGATTTACGAGGATCAACACCCAGGTTGAAAGATACGTCAACAGACTCGTCGAATTTAGCAGTAGCAGCTTTTTTAACCAAAGCAATTGCTTCATCGATTGCGTACAGTTTGTTAGCTTCAACAGAAGAGCGCAGAGCTTTCAAGCGTTTAGATACTTTAGCCATTATACTACACCCTCCACATCCAAGCCCATTGAGCGAGCAGAGCCAGCGATAGTACGAACAGCGGCATCCAAGTCAGCAGCAGTTAAATCAGGCTCTTTAGTTTTAGCAATTTCTTCTAACTGAGCGCGGGTCAATTTACCCACTTTGTTAGTCAGAGGATTAGAACTACCTTTTTGCAGACCAGCAGCTTTTTTCAACAAGATAGAAGCTGGTGGGGTTTTCATCACAAATGTGAATGATTTATCTGCAAATGCAGTGATCACGACTGGAATTGGCAAACCAGGCTCCATACCTTGGGTTGCAGCATTAAATGCTTTACAGAATTCCATGATGTTCAAACCACGTTGACCCAAAGCAGGACCAACTGGGGGAGATGGATTGGCTTTACCTGCAGGAATTTGCAGTTTGATGTAGCCGATAATTTTCTTTGCCACTTAAGGACTCCTAAAAACGGGTATAACGCGGAACCATTCCGCTTCCCAAACAGAATTTGCGATTATATCCGCTTAAAAAAAAAATTTCAAGCGAATTAAACCACTTAAATCTTTTCAACCTGACCGAACTCTAATTCAACCGGTGTTTCACGACCAAAAATCTGAACTGAAACACGCAGTCTATTACGCTCGTAGTTAACCTCATCAACAATCCCATTGAAATCAGCAAATGGACCCTCATTCACACGAACCTGCTGACCAACCTCGAATTCAACTTTTGGTTTTGGCTTCTCAACACCTGTTTTGGCTTGTTGCAAAATAGCATCTGCATCTTTTTGAGAAATTGGGATTGGACGATTTCCGCTACCACCTACAAAACCATTTACTCGAGGGGTACTCTTAACCAAGTGCCATGAGTCATCGGTCATTTCCATTTCAACCAACACATAGCCTGGATAGAATTTACGCTCACTGATGGTTTTTCGGCCATTCTTGATATCTACCACTTCCTCTACAGGAACAAGAATCTGACCGAAATATTCTTCCATGTTTTCACGAGCAATACGCTCTTTCAATGTTTTTTGAACATTTTTCTCGAAACCGGAATAGGCCTGTACCACATACCAACGCTTTGACATCTTTACCCTTTCCTATTTAATAAAACATCAAAAAACAACCATGAAATAATTGTATCTGCCGCATAAATGAAGGCTGCTAAAACTGCAACGAAGATAATCACAAATACAGTCATTTTGACCGCTTCATCACGGCTCGGCCAAACTACCTTCTTAAACTCAGTCCAAGAGCTCTTAAAATATGCAAACAGACCTTCTTTCTTTTCAGGAGCCGGCTTATTACTTACCACAACTTCCTTTTTCTGATGGTCTTCTTTGCGTCCAGACGGATGTTCTGTCATCTTTACTCACTTATCAATACCCCACCCGCCTTCATTTTAGATAGTGGCATTGATCCATTAATTAATTCCAAATAATCTTAAAACTTAAGTACAAAAAAATTAACCGGCACAAGGCCGGTTAATTTTTTATTTGGC
>NZ_JBQCXF010000531.1:0-2018 GCF_051956635.1 Neisseria sp. P0022.S010
CCTTTACGTTGCGGGCTTTGGCTGCGGGATGGGAAAACAAACTATAAATAAGATTTTAAATAATAAATAGATGATTATATTGAGTTGCGCTTTTCCTTGTGTATAACTTTTATTCCTTTTTTAGTTCAATCAGTTGAATGTAGATTTTGGATGCGGATAAACTGCCGTTTGTCTTGTTTGCAGATGTGGATAATTTTGAAATCCGGTTTTTATTTGTGTATAACTTTCCGGCTATACACACAGCCTGCCGGTTTTATACCGAGTCCAAACGGAACTGTCCGAAGAGATAAACAGTCCAATCGTTTTTCATGTTTCAGACGATCTTTTGTGTTTTTTAGCCCTATAAAGGTCGTCTGAAAAATAGCTAACTAAAAGGGAGTAAATATGAAATTTTCCTTTGGATTAAACTTGTTGGCAGTTTTGGTTTTGGCGGCGTGCGCGCACCAGCCGATGCAGAAACCTGATGCCGCGCCTGTGCCGACGGCTGTGGATAACCATGCGCCGGAACAAGGGACGGGGCTGACCGAGCAGAAATTGATCCGCGCCAAACATTATATGGTGGCGTCTGCCAATCCGTTGGCAACCGAGGCGGGGTACGAGGTTTTGAAACGCGGCGGCAGCGCGATAGATGCGATGATCGCCATGCAGACGACCTTGGGGCTGACCGAGCCGCAGTCTTCAGGTTTGGGCGGCGGCGCGTTTTTGGTGTATTGGGACAATAAGGCGAAAAAACTGACGACGTTCGATGCCCGCGAAACGGCGCCCAAAGCGGCAACGCCCGAGCTTTTTTTGGATGAAAACGGCAAACCGATGGGCTTTATGAATGCAGTGGTCGGCGGCCGTTCGGTCGGCGTGCCGGGGATTCCGAAGCTGCTGGAAGATGTCCACAAGCGTTACGGCAAATTGCCGTGGGCAAGCTTGTTTGACAAACCGATTGCTTTGGCGGAACAGGGCTTTACCGTTTCACCGCGCATGGCGAAATCTATCGAGCAGAATCTCGAGCCTTTGAAACGTTATCCGCAAACCGCCGCGTATTTCCTGCCTGACGGCAAGCCTTTGGCAGCGGGAACGGTGTTGAAAAAACCTGAATTTGCCCGCTCTGTTCGCCTGTTGGCGGAAAAAGGCAGTGCGCCGTTTTATCAGGGGGCGCAGGCGCAGAATATTGTCCGTGCCGTTACCGGTGCTGTGGATAACCCCGGCAAAATCAGTTTGTCGGATTTGAAAAACTACCGCGTTATCGAGCGTCAACCGGTTTGCGCGCCCTATCGTGAATATGAAGTTTGCGGCATGGGCGGTTCGGGCGCGATTGCTTTGGGTGAAATTTTGGGCATCTTGCAAAATCAGGATATGAAGGCGTTGGGAGCGGAAAATATCCATAGTTGGTGCTGGATAGGCGATGCGTCGCGGATTGCGTTTGCCGACCGAGATCATTACATTGGCGATCCCGCGTTTATCAACGTCCCGACCCGTGCCTTGATTTCTCAGGCTTACCTGAAACCGCGTGCCGAAGAAATCCGCCAAGCTGACAAGGCGTTGGAAAACATTCAGGCGGGCAAGTTTGGCAAGAAATACGCACAGGGTATGGCGGTAGAGCTGCCGTCCACCAGCCATTTGGTGGTTGTAGATAAAGACGGCAACGTCGTGTCCATGACGACTTCGATTGAAAACGCGTTCGGCTCGGGGCTGATGGCAAACGGCTATCTACTCAACAATGAATTGACCGATTTCGCTTTCAACCCTGTCGGCGCGGACGGTAAAACCGTTGCCAACAGCGTGGCGGGCGGCAAACGGCCGCGTTCTTCGATGGCACCGACCATCGTGATGAAGACGGCAAACCTTATATGGCGGTCGGTTCACCCGGCGGCAGCCGCATCATCGGTTTCGTTGCCAAAACGCTGGTGGCGCCGATCCACGCCGTGAAGGCAAAGTTATGGGTGATTGATATTGTCGGTTTTACATGCAAAGGCCGTCTGAAACCTAGTTGTTCAGACGGCCTTTTAGTTTGGGAAAATATATGG
>NZ_JBQCXF010000532.1:0-2015 GCF_051956635.1 Neisseria sp. P0022.S010
CATCACCACCGACCATCTCTCGCCATCCAATGCGATTTTGGCCAGCAGTGCCGCAGGCGAATATTTGGCAAAAATGGGTTTGCCTGAAGAAGACTTCAACTCTTACGCAACCCACCGCGGCGACCACCTTACCGCCCAACGCGCAACCTTCGCCAATCCGAAACTGTTTAACGAAATGGTGAGAAACGAAGACGGCAGCGTACGCCAAGGTTCGCTGGCACGCGTTGAGCCCGAAGGTCAAGTGATGCGTATGTGGGAAGCCATCGAAACCTATATGAACCGCAAACAGCCGCTCATCATCATTGCCGGTGCGGACTACGGTCAAGGCTCAAGCCGCGACTGGGCTGCAAAAGGCGTACGCCTCGCCGGCGTGGAAGTGATTGTTGCTGAAGGCTTTGAGCGTATCCACCGCACCAACTTGATCGGTATGGGCGTATTGCCGCTGCAATTCAAACCGGGTACCAACCGCCATACCCTGCAACTGGACGGTACGGAAACCTACGACGTTGTCGGCGAACGCAAACCGCGCTGCGACCTGACCCTCGTGATTCACCGTAAAAACGGCGAAACCGTCGAAGTTCCGGTTACCTGCCGCCTCGATACCGCAGAAGAAGTGTTGGTATATGAAGCCGGTGGCGTATTGCAACGTTTCGCACAAGACTTCTTAGAAGGAAATGCAGCGTAAGGTAAATCGGACATAGTCAAAATGTTCGTGCTACGCTCAAAAAGGTTTTCAGACGGCCTCGAATGTTTGAGGGGTCGTCTGAAAAAACCATACTAGAAATACAAAGGAGAACTCAAAATGCCGCAAATTAAAATTCCAGCCGTTTACTACCGCGGCGGTACATCTAAAGGCATTTTCTTCAAACGTACCGATCTGCCGGCCGCTGCGCAACAAGCAGGCGAGGCACGCGACAAAATCCTCTTGCGCGTACTCGGCAGCCCCGACCCTTACGGTAAACAGATTGACGGTTTGGGTAACGCCAGTTCGTCCACGAGCAAAGCCGTGATTTTGGATAAATCCGAACGCGACGATCACGATGTCGATTATTTGTTCGGACAAGTTTCCATCGACAAACCTTTTGTCGATTGGAGCGGCAACTGCGGCAATCTGACCGCCGCAGTGGGCGCATTTGCCATCGAGCAGGGCTTGGTCGATAAATCCAAAATCCCTTCAGACGGCCTGTGTACCGTCAAAATCTGGCAAAAAAACATCGGCAAAACCATTATTGCCCATGTACCGATGCAAAACGGCGTAGTTTTGGAAACAGGCGATTTTGAGCTTGACGGCGTAACGTTTCCGGCAGCCGAAGTGCAAATCGAATTTCTGGATCCGGCCGATGGCGAAGGCAGTATGTTCCCGACCGGCAATTTGGTCGATGAAATTGATGTGCCGAATATAGGCCGTCTGAAAGCCACGCTTATCAATGCCGGCATTCCAACCATTTTCTTGAATGCCGCAGATTTGGGCTACACAGGCAAAGAGTTGCAAGACGACATCAATAACGATGCCGCAGCTCTGGAAAAATTTGAAACCATCCGCGCGTATGGCGCGCTGAAAATGGGCTTGATCAGCGACGTATCCGAAGCTGCCACCCGCGCCCATACTCCGAAAGTTGCTTTTGTCGCCCCTGCAGCCGATTACACCGCTTCAAGCGGCAAAACCGTCAAAGCTGCCGACATTGACTTATTGGTACGCGCGCTGAGCATGGGCAAATTGCACCACGCCATGATGGGCACCGCTTCAGTTGCCATCGCTACCGCCGCCGCCGTGCCCGGAACGCTGGTTAACCTTGCAGCTGGAGGCGGAGCGCGTAAAGAAGTCCGTTTCGGTCATCCGTCAGGCACACTGCGTGTCGGTGCCGCCGCCGAATGTCAGGACGGACAATGGACGGCCACCAAAGCGGTCATGAGCCGTAGCGCACGCGTGATTATGGAAGGACAAGTCCGAGTGCCGGAAGATTGCTTTTAAGTTTTCAGACGGCCGCAGCATTAAACAAGGCCGTCTGAAAACC
>NZ_JBQCXF010000533.1:0-2011 GCF_051956635.1 Neisseria sp. P0022.S010
CTATTTCACGGTTTTTTTATTTAAATCAAACATTTTAAAAGTAGCGTCGTGTAGTTCTAGGTAGTAGTTTTATTTCAGGCTACAATAGCCCTTATTGAAATTTATCCCTTTCCCTACTAACAGGAGTATCAAAATGAGCATCAAAGTAGCGATTAACGGTTTCGGCCGCATCGGCCGTCTGGCATTGCGTCAAATTGAAAAAGCCGAAGGTATCGAAGTCATCGCCGTTAACGACCTGACCCCTGCCGATATGTTGCTGCACCTTTTCAAATACGACAGCACTCAAGGCCGATTCCAAGGTACTGCCGAATTGAAAGACGATGCCATCGTGGTGAACGGCAAAGAAATCAAAGTCTTCGCCAATCCGAATCCTGAAGAATTGCCTTGGGGCGATTTGGGCGTCGACGTCGTCCTCGAGTGTACCGGTTTCTTTACCAGCAAAACCAAAGCTGAAGCCCACATCCGCGCCGGTGCGCGCAAAGTCGTTATTTCCGCCCCCGGCGGCAATGACGTGAAAACCGTCGTATATGGCGTGAACCAAGACATTTTGGACGGCAGCGAAACCGTCATCTCCGCCGCTTCCTGCACCACCAACTGCCTTGCCCCGATGGCGGCAGTCCTGCAAAAAGAATTCGGCGTAGTCGAAGGCCTGATGACCACCATCCACGCCTACACCGGCGACCAAAATACCCTTGACGCACCGCACCGCAAAGGCGATTTACGCCGAGCCCGCGCCGCCGCGCTCAACATCGTGCCTAACAGCACCGGCGCCGCCAAAGCCATCGGTCTGGTTATCCCCGAATTGAACGGCAAACTCGACGGCTCCGCCCAACGCGTTCCCGTTGCTACTGGATCTTTGACCGAACTGGTTTCTGTTCTCGAACGCCCTGTGACCAAAGAAGAAATCAATGCAGCCATGAAAGCAGCCGCCAACGATGCTTTAGGCTACACTGAAGATCAAATCGTTTCTTCCGACGTCATCGGTATTGAATACGGCTCACTTTTCGATGCAACTCAAACCCGCGTGATGACTGTTGGCGACAAACAATTGGTGAAAACCGTTGCTTGGTACGACAATGAAATGTCTTACACTTGCCAATTGGTTCGTACCTTGGAATTCTTTGCCAGCAAAATCTAAAGGATAACAGGTTGAATCAATCAGTCTGTGGATAATTCAAAGGCCGTCTGAACATTTCAGACGGCCTTTTGTATGTAGAGAGATTTAATTTGCAATCAGATTGTGGATAGTTTAATCACAGTGGCACATTTGTTTTCTATCCTAAACTGTACTTCATAATCCGCAATATTCATTACATAAATACGTTCGGGAATATCTTGATAGGCAGGACGAGGATCTTGGGCGATGCTTTGTTCAATGAGATGTTTTTCTTCTGTGGATAAATGTTCCGCAAGCGTACTTTCTGCCCAGACAACGTTCAATTCTTCAGGTTTGCCGCTGACAAAGCCTGATGATGCGTCAGGTTTGGCTTCGACAAACGGGATGTAGGGTTTGATATCCACTACCGGAGTACTGTCCAATAGGTCTGCACCGCTGCAATAGATGCGGACAGGTTTGCCTGTTTCGATGCGTTCGAGTTTTAGCAGGGATAAACCGAGATGGTTGGGGCGGTGCGGGCTGCGCGTGGCAAATACGCCCATTTTTTGTTTGCCTCCAAGCCGTGGCGGACGCACCATTTGCGCCCAACCTTCATCCAATACGCCGTGGAAAATAAAACTTATCCACACATAGTCGAAATCTTCCAAGCCCCGAACGCTGTCTGCGGTAAATTCAGGAGTGAGTTCAATGCAAATTTCTGCTGCAGGAACCAAACCGGGTTGGCGGGCAATGCCGAATTTTTGTTTGTAGGGGGAATAAACGGTTGCAATAGGTGTAATCGAATAGGACATAATTTGTGGATAAATATTCTGTGCAAACTCTCATCATATCACAGATGTTTTCCCACATTTTGCGGTAGTAATTTGTTATAATACAAAGCATTTATTCCAAATG
>NZ_JBQCXF010000534.1:0-2009 GCF_051956635.1 Neisseria sp. P0022.S010
CACCAAAGAAAACCCCTACACAGCCACCCTCTACGTGCGCCAAAAAATCACCTCCCGCACCGCAGAAAAAGACGTCGAACACATCGAAATCGACCTCAGCGGCTCAGGTTTGTATTATCAGGCAGGCGACGCACTCGGCGTATGGCCGCTGAATGCCGCCGACCTCGTTCAAGAAATCCTCGACCTCAACCAACTGACCGGCAGCGAAACCGTCCAATTTTCAGACGGCTGCGAAACCGACATCCGCACCGCCCTGACCGAATTCGCAGACATTACCCAAAACACACCCGCCTTCGTCCAACAATACGCCGAATTAACAAACAACGAAGAACTCAAAACCATAGCCGCAGATAAAGCCCAACTGGACGCCTATCTCGCCACCACACCGCCCGTCGGTGTATTTGCCGCCCATTCGCACTCAATAGACGCGCAAACCCTGTTCCAACTCTTCCGCCCACAAACTCCGCGCCTTTACTCTATCGCCTCCGCACAAGGCGAAGTCGGCGAAGAAGTCCACCTTACCGTAGGCGTCGTCCGTTTCAACCACCACGACCACACCTACACCGGCGCAGCATCCGGCTACTTGGGTGAACGTCTCGAAGAAGGCAGCGAAATCCGCGTCTTTGTCGAACCCAACCCCAACTTCCGCCTGCCCCAAAACGGCGACACCCCCATCATCATGATCGGCGCAGGCACAGGTGTCGCCCCCTTCCGCTCCTTTATGCAACAACGTACTGCCAATGGCGACAGCGGCAAAAACTGGCTCTTCTTCGGCAACCAACGCCTGGCCGACGACTTTCTCTACCAACTCGAATGGAGCGAATGGCGTAAAGACGGCCTCCTCACCCGCGCCGACCTCGCATGGAGCCGCCAAGGCGAACACAAAGTCTACGTCCAACACAAAATCGCCGAACACTCCGCCGAAGTTTGGAACTGGCTGCAGCAAGGCGCACACATCTACGTCTGCGGCGACGCCGCACGCATGGCGCGTGATGTCGAAAACGCCCTGATCGAAGTCATCGAAACCCAAGGCAAACTCAGCCGCGACGAAGCCGAGGACTACCTCAACGACCTGCGCGAAGACAAACGCTACCAACGCGACGTTTATTGATTGGATAAACAAAAATAAAGGCCGTCTGAAAGCTAAATTTCAGACGGCCTTTTAATCTTTATCGTTTTCCCGAAAACATCTTAAATAAACCTGACAACATATTACCTCGTTTTAGTTCCAAATTTTGACTTCCACATTTGCCACATTGTCCAGGCTTGGGCAACAACATATCCGATCCCTTAGATGCCTCACGCTGCCAACCGCAAGACAGACAAGTCCAATAAACATCTTGGCGGGGTTTAACTGCCATATCAATCTTCCTTCACAAACAGATAAAACGGCTTGCCCCAATCCTTATCAGCATTTTTCTGAATAATCGACAGCATTACCGGCAAAACACTGCCCAAAATCTTACAGGCATCCTTTAATTGTTCGCGATTGGCGCTACTATTATAAGTCGCACCGCCATGCACCATCTGATTACGCAAAGTGTAAAGCCTGTCAAACAACACAAACAAGACCGTTGCCGTATCCTGCGCGGCCAAAGCCGCATTTACTTTACGCTGCTCTTTTTCAAAGCATTCCAAATAAGCGGCTTCAGAAATATAGCCGTTATGGAAATCCCAAAATTCCTGAAACACATAGCGATTGCCCAATAAAGATCGAATCGCACCCGAAAATTCCTTTCACACCAAAGCATAAATCTGCTTATCCGTATCCAGCGCACAGACCTTATTTAAAAAAGTCTGAAATTTGTTTCGATCCGCAGGCATGGTTCGTCCGTCCAGCTCATAAGCATAAGCTGTAGAAACTAGTAGCGTTGTTTACAGCATTTCCAGGAGAATACTGAAACATGAACATGCACAAAAACACCCGTCTCACCCCGCACCACCGCCAAGCCATTTGGCTGGCCTACACGCAGGGGAAGGAAAGCGTCACCTCCCTGGCACGCCGCTAC